>CALMXT010000196.1 GCA_937871125.1 uncultured Zoogloea sp.
GCCACCACTTCGCCGCCATCGCCGGCGCCGGCCCGCTGGTCGGCCCGGTGCTCGCCGCCCAGATGGGCTACCTGCCGGGCATGCTGTGGATTCTGGCCGGCGTGGTGTTCGCCGGCGCGGTGCAGGATTTCATGGTCCTGTTCATCTCCACCCGCCGCGACGGCCGCTCCCTCGGCGATCTGGTCAAATCCGAACTCGGCCCCGTGCCGGGCGTGATCGCCCTCTTCGGCACCTTCATGATCATGGTCATCATCCTCGCGGTGCTGGCGCTGATCGTCGTCAAGGCGCTGGCCGAATCCCCGTGGGGCATGTTCACCGTGGCCGCCACCATCCCCATCGCCCTCTTCATGGGCGTGTATAGCCGCTACATCCGCCCCGGCCGCATCGGTGAAATGTCGATCATCGGCTTCGTGCTGCTGATGGCCGCGATCATCTACGGTGGCGACATCGCCGCCAGCGAAACCTGGGGGCCGCTGTTCACCTTCGACGGCAAGCAGCTCACCTGGATCCTGATCGGCTACGGCTTCATCGCCTCGGTGCTGCCCGTGTGGCTGCTGCTGGCGCCGCGGGACTACCTCTCCACCTTCCTCAAGATCGGCACCATCGTCGGTCTGGCCATCGGCATCGCCGTGGTTGCGCCCAACCTGCAGATGCCGGCCTTCACCAAATTCATCGACGGCAGCGGCCCGGTATGGTCGGGCAGCCTGTTCCCCTTCCTCTTCATCACCATCGCCTGCGGCGCCGTGTCCGGCTTCCATGCGCTGATCTCCTCGGGCACCACCCCCAAGCTCCTCGACAACGAAAAGAATGCCCGCATGATCGGCTACGGCGGCATGCTGATGGAGTCCTTCGTGGCGATGATGGCGCTGGTGGCCGCCTCGGTGATCGAACCGGGCGTGTATTTCGCGATGAACAGCCCGGCCGCCGCCATCGGCAAGACCGCCGAAAGCGCCGCGCTGGCCATTAGCCAGTGGGGCTTCGTGGTCACCCCCGAAATGCTGCTCCAGACCGCCCAGGATGTGGGCGAGAAGACCATCATCTCCCGCGCCGGCGGCGCCCCGACCCTGGCCGTCGGCATGGCCCACATCCTCTCCAGCGCCCTCGGCGGCAAGGCGATGATGGCCTTCTGGTATCACTTCGCGATCCTCTTCGAAGCCCTGTTCATCCTCACCGCGGTCGATGCCGGCACCCGCGCCGGGCGCTTCATGCTGCAGGATCTGATGGGCACCTTCGTGCCGTCCATGCGCAAGATGGACTCCATCTTCGCCAGCCTCGTCGCCACCGCCCTGTGCGTCGCCGCCTGGGGCTACTTCCTCTACCAGGGCGTGGTCGATCCGCTCGGCGGCATCAACACCCTGTGGCCGCTGTTCGGCATCGCCAACCAGATGCTCGCCGGCGTCGCGCTCACGCTCGCCACCGTGGTGCTGTTCAAGATGAAGCGCCAGCGCTACGCCTGGGTCACCGTTGCGCCGACCGTCTGGCTGCTGATCTGCACCCTCACCGCCGGCTGGCAGAAGATGTTCCACGAGAACCCGAAGATCGGCTTCCTCGCCAACGCCAACAAATACCAGGCGGCCCTCGACAAAGGCGAAGTGCTGGCTCCGGCCAAGTCCCTCGACCAGATGCACCAGATCATCACCAACAACTACGTCGACGCCGCCCTCTCCGGCCTCTTCATCCTGCTGGTGGTGAGCATCCTGGTGTACGCGGTTCCGGCCTGCCTGCGCGCCCTGCGCAGCAACAAGCCGACCACCGTCGAAACCCCCTTCGAGCCGATGCCGGCCGCCCGCTGAACGAGGCGCCGCGTGTTCTCCGATCTCGCCCGTGTCGGCAAGTATCTCGGTCAGGCCGCCCGCCTCATGGTGGGCATGCCCGACTACGACACCTATGTTCAGCACATGCGCCTGACCCACCCGGAGCAGCCGGTGATGAGCTACGAAGCCTTCTTCCGGGAGCGCCAGGAAGCCCGCTACGGCGGCGCCGACGGCCGCCCCGGACGCTGCTGCTGACCCGGCCTGGCCCCACTGAAGCCCGCGAGACGCCCCGGCGCCCGCGGGCTTTTTTTCATTCTGCAGTGACCCCACCGGCACCGGACTTCGCCGGGCCAGACCGAAGCAAGCGGCCGGCAGGTAGCAACTGCCGGCACCTCCCAACGCACCCCACCGGCAAGGCCATCCGCCTGCAATGGCCGGGAATTCGAGCGAAGCCCGGGCTTGCCTGGACGTGTAGCGCGCGCTGTTCAATCGGTGCCAATTGGATTGGCTTCATGGATTATCCATCCAGGAAATGGCGGTTTATCTCCTGTCGCCCGCCGCCTAAGCTGAGTCCTCATCGACTCGCAAAGGAAGGATTTCCATGACCAGCCATTCCATCGAAGGCAAAGTCGTCCTGATCGCCGGCGGCGCCAAGAACCTCGGCGGCCTGATCGCACGCGACCTCGCCCAGCAGGGCGCCAAGGCCGTGGCGATCCAGGCCGATCTCACCACCGCAGCGGCGGTCGAGAAGCTGTTCGCCGACGCCATCGCGGCCGTCGGCAAGCCCGACATCGCGATCAACACCGTCGGCAAGGTCCTCAAGAAGCCGATTACCGAGATCAGCGAGGCCGAATACGACGAGATGTCGGCAGTCAACGCGAAGACCGCATTCTTCTTCATCAAGGAAGCCGGCAAGCACGTTAACGACAACGGCAAGTTGCTGACCCTGGACTGGTTCGAGGAATTGATGGACGGGCACCTTGAGGCATGAGCGGCTCGCCGGGAAGACATCCTCCACGCTATCGTCGCCTCGTTCTGCGGCGCTCCCGCGGCCTCGAACCGGTCGGTCCGATCCGGTGCGATCCGGCTTTGGTTCCCGACGCAACCATGTGGCGCCGGAAAGAGCCGAGCGACAGCCCCCGATACGGTTTCAAGCCCTCCGCAATGTGCCCGAAGGACTCGACTGCAGAGGTATTTCAGCCCTTCTCGACACCCACGAAGCCGCCCTCCGGATAGCGCGCCCCCGTCACGGCAAGGGGATCGAACAGTCGATCGAGCTGCCCGACTTCGTCCGCTGTGAGCGCGATGTCGGCGGCTGAAACGTTGCTCTCCAGATAGGTAATTCGTCGCGTGCCGGGAATCGGGATCACGTGAGGTGCCTTGTTCAGCAGCCAGGCCAGAGCAAGCTGGGCATTGCTCAGACCTCGCGCGACGGCAAGCTCGCCCAGCGCCGCCACCAATTGGCGGTTGCGCGCCTCGGCCTCGCCCGAGAAGCGCGGATTGCGCTTGCGGAAGTCGTCGTCGGCGAGCTTGCCGGTGTCCACGGTGGCCGTCAGAAAGGCCCGCCCCAAGGGGCTGTAGGCGACGAAAGCCGTACCGAGCTCCGCGCACGCCGCCAGCATGCCGGCCTCGGGCTCGCGGCTCCACAGGGAATACTCGCTTTGCACCGCGGCCACCGGATGAACCGCATGCGCCCGCCGCAGCGTCTCGACCGACACCTCGGAGAGCCCAATCGCCCCGATCTTGCCCTCGGCCACCAGTTCGGCCATCGCACCGACCACCTCTTCGATAGGCACGTCCGGATCGCGACGGTGGCAGTAATACAGATCGATGCGCTCGACGCCGAGGCGGCGCAGCGACGCTTCGCAGGCGCTACGGATGTAGGCCGGCGAGTTGTCGATGCGCCGCTCGTAAGTGCCGGCCTCGCGCACGATCCCGAACTTGCTGGCGACCACCGCCTGCCGACGCCGGGCCGCGCCGCCTTCGTCGAGAAAACGCCCCAGCAAGGACTCGTTGTGGCCCAAGCCGTAGGTATCGGCCGTATCGAACAGGCTGACGCCCAGTTCCAACGCCCGCGCGAGCGTGCGCAGCGATTCGGCGTCGTCGCTTGGGCCGTAGAACTCGCTCATGCCCATGCAGCCCAGGCCGAGCGCGGAAACCATCGGACCGTGTGTTCCGAGTTGACGTTGTTGCATCCCGATCTCCTTGTTCAGGGCAGCGCGAAGCCGCCGTCGATGGTCAGCTCCTGCCCGTTGATGTAGCTCGCCGCGCCCGACAGCAGGAACAGCACCGGGCCGGCCACTTCGTCGGGGGTGCCGGGACGCCCGGCCGGCGTCGTCGCCAGGGTGGCGTGCAGGTTCTCGATGCTGCCGAAACCGATGGCCGCCATCGGCGTCTCGATCGGCCCCGGGCTGACCGCATTGACGCGGATGCCTTCCGGCCAGCCTTCGAGCGCAGCCGTGCGGGTGAGGCCCAACACGGCGCACTTGCTGGCGGTGTAGTGCGCGAGCTTGGGAAAGGTGGCCTGGGCGACCACCGATCCGGTGTTCACGATGGCCCCGCCTCCGTTCCGGCGCATGGCCGCCATCTCGTATTTGAGGGCATGGAAGACGCCGAGAACGTTGGTGCGCATCACCGCTTCGAACGCCTCGCCGGCAATCTCGGTGATCGCCGCCGCCTCGCCGAGCACGCCGGCGTTGTTGAACGCACCGTCCAGCCGGCCGAAGCGCGCCACCGTGAGGGCGACGGCTTGGGCCACGTCCGCCTCGACCGTCACGTCGGCGCGAATGGCCAGCGCCTCGCCGCCCTGGTCGCGGATCTGTTGCGCAAGCGCCTCGACGGCATCCAGGCGGCGCGCCGCCAGCGTCACACGGGCGCCGGCCCGGCCAAGCGCCAGCGCCGTCGCCGCGCCGATGCCGGAAGAGGCGCCCAGCACCAGCACGACTTCGCCGGACAGATCGTTTGGAATCGAAGTCATGGGGTTTCCTTTCGTTGAATGCGTACTGTCAGCGACAGGGTAGGCCCCGGCCCGGCGTGCAACAATACGCACAATGAGACATGACCTATTGAGTCGATTTCAGCAATGGCTTTCCCCGAACACGCCAGCCTCAACGATCTGCACGGCTTCGTCGCCGTGGCCAGAACGCGCAACTTCCGAAAGGCCGCCGCCGAACTGGGGGTCTCGCCCTCCGCGCTGAGCCACGCCTTGCGCGGCCTGGAAACGCGCCTGGGCGTCCGTCTGCTGAACCGGACAACCCGCAGCGTCGCCCCCACCGAAGCCGGCGAACGCTTGCTCGCCCGCCTGACGCCGGCCTTGGGCGAAATCGCCGACGCGCTCGACGCGGTCAACGACTTCCGCGAATCGCCGGCCGGCACGCTGCGCATCAACGCCCCCCGTGCGGCCTGCGACTGGATACTGGCGCCCTTGATCGCGCGCTTTCTCACGGCCCATCCCGGCATGCGTCTGGAACTGGTCGACGACGACAATCTCGTTGACATCGTCGCCAAGGGCTTCGATGCCGGGGTGCGTTTCGGCGAAAGCCTGCAGCAGGACATGGTTGCCGTGCCGCTCGGGCCGGCGCAGCGCTTCGTCGTCGTGGCCTCGCCCGCCTACCTGAGCGAGCATGGCCGTCCGAGCAGTCCGCACGACCTGGTTGGGCATCGCTGCATCCGGCTGCGCTTTCCCAGCGGAGTCTTCTATCGCTGGGAATTCTCGCGCGACGACAGTCGCATCGACGTCGAGGTCGATGGCCCGCTCGCGCTGGGAGACATGCGCCTGATGGTTCGGGCGGCCGAAGAAGGGCTGGGCCTTGCCTTCGTCTATCGGCAGTACGCCCAGGACGCCTTGGCCGCCGGCCGGCTCGTCAGCGTGCTCGACGACTGGCGGCCGCCGGAAACGGGCTTCTTCCTCTACTACCCCAGCCATCGGCTCGTGCCATCGGGGCTCCGGGCTTTCATCGATCTGGTCCGCGAGGTCCATCCCAGCAACAGCCCCTGATATCCGCGCGGAGCGGAACCCCGCGAGCGTGAGCCCCGCCGCGCTTCGCGCATCGGCGCCCGGTCGATTCTTGGTGCCGATGTGTCACGCGCGAATCGGCCATCGGGTGCCGACCCACACCGCGCTCTGCAGCGGCGGCGCGTCCATGCGGCGGCGGGGCCGAAAGCCACGGAGCAGGCGCCGAGCGCCCCGATCGCGGCCCGAGCCATGCAATAAGCCACGGTTTCATAAGCCATTTGCGTTGACGACAAGCCGCGACACGTCGATACTCCCGCTCGCGCCATTTCATCGGCGCTTCTCTCATACAGAGAAAAAGGCAAACGGAGAGAGATCTCCGGACGCAAAGCTACAGACCCTAACCGGTTTCGGAAGGGTGGCTGGGTTGCCTCGGTTCAAGCACTTCCGTGCGCATCCGCCTCCCCTGATTTCGAGTCGTACCGGCCGCCTGCGCGGCACGTGTTCCGGCCTTTGAGCGTTCATCGCTCCCGCCCACACACCGCTGCGCAACAACGCTTTACTCCGAAAGACATGTCCTGTCGTTCGTGAGCCGGGCGTGGCAGTCAGCCCGCCTCTCAGACAGGAGTGTGAAATCATGAAGTTCAGATCCGCCGTCTCCACCTCGACCTGCCGTCCCGAGTGGATTCTGGCCGCCTGCGCGGCCGCCTTGCTCAGCGCCTGCGGCGGCAGTGGCGGCGACGACGCCAGCGGCAGCCAGAAAACCGCCACCGGCCTTTCCGCCGAAATCGCCAGCGGCACCACGATCCTGCAGACGGAAGTGGCCAATCTGCCCGACGCCGCCGCAGCCCTCGTCGCCCAGCCCCTGTTCCATGCCGCCCCCGCCTTGCTGGCGGCGCCGGACGATGCCGATGCCGACCGCAACGGCGCATCCGCCCACCGGATGCCCCATCGCGAGCCCTTGTCCGCCGACCTCGCCGGCCTGCCCACCCGCGGCCTGACGATTCAGGATATCCAGGCCCATCGCCGGGCCCGCGCCGCCAGCGCGGCCGGCTCCAACGGCGAAGGCGCCATCGTTCCGATGGCCAGCGGCAGCGTGATCGCCACCTACACGCCGGCCCAGATCCGCGCCGCCTACGGCCTGCCCGCGCTGCCCGCCGCCGGCACAAGCCTCACCGCGGCGCAGGCCGCGCAGTTGGGCGCCGGCCAGACGATCTACATCGTCGACGCCCGGCACGACCCGAACGCCGCTGCCGAACTGGCCGCTTTCAACCAGAAATTCGGCCTCCCGACCTGCACCACCAAGGCCATCGCGACCACCGCCACGCTGCCGCTGACCAAGGCCTCCGCCAGCGCCTGCGAGTTCTCGGTTGTCTACAGCACCGCCAGCGGCGGAATGACCACCGCCGTGCCGCCCTACGATTCGGGCTGGGCCACAGAAATCGCCCTCGACGTCCAATGGGCCCACGCCACCGCGCCCCTCGCCCGCATCGTCCTGATCGAAGCGGCCGATCCTTCCCTCAACAGCCTGCTGGGCGCCGTCAAACTCGCCAACGCGATGGGGCCGGGCATCGTGTCGATGAGCTTCGGTGCTGCCGAAGGCAGTTGGACCGCCTCCGTCGACGCCGCCTTCACCGGCGCGCAGATGACCTATCTCGCCGCCACCGGCGACTCCGGCGCCGCCGTCTCGTGGCCGTCCGTTTCGAGCAACGTGGTCGCGGTGGGCGGCACCACCCTCACCTACACCGGCACCGGCGCGCGCACCGAAACCAGCTGGTCCGGCACCGGGGGCGGGGTCAGCCAATACACACCCACCCCGAGCTACCAGACCAGCGCCGTTCCCGGCATGGGCACCCTGGCCCGCCGTGCGGTGGCGGACGTCGCCTTCAACGCCGACCCGGCCTCCGGCCAGTACGTGGCCGTCCTTGCCCAAGGCAGTTCGACCATAAGCTGGATGAGCGTCGGCGGCACCAGCCTGTCCACGCCCCAGTGGGCCGGCCTCATCGCCATTGCCAACGCCCAGCGCGCCGCCGCCGCCAAAGCCGCCCTGGGCGCGCCCCAGGCCTTGCTCTACGGGCAAATCGCCAGCGTGCCGGGCACCTACGCCAGCGCCTTCTCCGACATCACCGCCGGTTCCAACGGCAGCTGCGGCACGCTGTGCGCGGCCAAGACCGGTTACGACCCCTTGTCCGGCCTCGGAACCCCCAACGTCGACAAGCTGCTGACGGCCCTCGGCGGCACCACCGCCGCCGCAAGCGCGCCCGTCGTCACCTCCGCCGGCATCGCCGGAACGGTCGGCAAGGCCTTGTCATTCACCGTATCCGCCACCTCGGCCAACCCGCTCAGCTACACCCTCAAAGGCGCACCGGCCGGCATGAGCATTGCCAGCACCGGCGTGGTGAGCTGGGCGACGCCGGTGGTCGGCACTTACGCCGTCACCGTCACCGCGCTGGACACCAAGACCGGCCTCAGCGGGCAAGGCATCTACACCGTCACCATCGCCCAGCAACCGGCGCCGGTGGTGAGTTCCGCCAGCATCACCGGCAAGGTCGGCACGCCGCTGTCCTTCTCGGCCACCGTCACCTCCGCCAACCCCGTGACCTACAGCCTGACCGGCGCGCCGGCCGGCATGAGCATCGGCACCACCGGCACGGTTTCCTGGGCATCGCCGGTCGCCGGCAGCTACAAAGTCACGGTGGTCGCCAAGGACACCAAGACCGGCCTGACCGGCCAGGGCGTCTACACCGTCGCCATCGCCGCCCCGCTGCCGCCCGTCGTCACCGCCGCCAGCATCAGCGGCAAACCCGGCGTGGCGCTGTCGTTCAGCGTGGCCGTATCCGCCCCCAACCCGGTCACCTACACCCTGGTCGGCGCCCCCGCCGGCATGAGCATCGGCGCCACCGGGGTGATCGGCTGGAGCGCGCCGGTGCTGGGCAGCTACTCGGTTACGGTGGTCGCCAAGGACACCAAGACCGGCCTGACCGGCCAGGGCGTCATGACGATCAAGATTGCCACCGCCGGCCCGACGATCACCGCC
>CALMXT010000197.1 GCA_937871125.1 uncultured Zoogloea sp.
TTGGCGAACAGCGCCTGGGCCAGCAGCACGCGCAGCTTCCAGCCGGGGGCGACTTCGCGCATCGGGCCGTTGTGCTGTTCGGTGGGAATGCCGACGCCGTGGAGCAGTTCGCCGGCGCGGGCCTCGGCGGTGTAGCCGTCGTACTCGGCAAAGTGGCCTTCCAGTTCGGCGGCCTTCATATAATCGTCTTCGGTCGCGTCCGGATTGGCGTAGATCGCGTCCTTCTCCTGCATGCAGGCCCACATTTCGGCGTGGCCCTGCATCACCACGTCGAGCACCCGCACGTCCTCGTAAGCGAACTGGTCCTGCTTCAGAAAGGCCATGCGCTCGCCGCTGTCGAGGGCGACGTTGCCGGCGGACGGCTCCAGCACCCCGGCCAGGATTTTCATGAAGGTGGACTTGCCCGCCCCGTTGGCCCCGATCAGGCCGTAGCGGTTGCCGTCGCCGAACTTGACGGAGACGTTCTCGAAAAGGGGCTTGGCCCCGAACTGCATGGTGATGTTGTTGGCGATAAGCACGACGCGTATTCCTTAACTTCCGGCAACCGGAACGGCAAAACGAAAACGCCGGCTCGTGGCCGGCGAAGCTGGTGCGAAATTTATCATATCTTTCAAGTACCTGAGAAATTTTCTCAGGCGCCCGCGGCGCACCTCAGACCAACGACGGGCCGGAAACGATGGCGGCGGCCTCGCTCTCCGAGATACGCACCGTCGCGGTGGCGATCACGTGGATGGTCAGCCAGTCGTGCAGACGCGCCTCACCCTCGCCTTCGAACGACACGAAGCGGCAACCGAGCACACCGCCATCGGCGCCGAGGACGAAATTCATCGTCACCGCCTCGCCGCGCACTTCGTCGGGAATGCCGTCGAGCTGCAGCACGAACGGAAACGTCCTCGCCTCCACCAGCGGCGCACCGCAAGGCACACTGAAGCCCTCCAGCGAAAGGTCATTGACCGGCAGGCGCTCGCCGTCGATCTTCGCCCAGAAACAGACGCTCCCCCAGCGCTTCGCGACGAAACGCTGACGCTTGCGGCGCTCGCCGACGGGAGCATCCGCCATAGTCATTTCTTCGGCCATTTTTTCGCCCCAAAAATCATCAAAAACAAACATATCGTTTTTGTTTAGTCAAATCCATACAAAAACGATTATTTCGACTTAAAGATCAAAACCAGGAACGCCGTCCGCTGTTTTTTATTCACCTCTCCATGAAACTCGTCACGGATACACAGAAATACACATTTATTTGTCGGGAATTTTTACAAACATAGAAATTAACACTCCGTGTGTGACATAAATCATTGATTTTCATAGCCAACCCCATAGCGGGCATGCATTTTGCTCAAAAAGAGCAGGCAGTCGGACGCCGTTCCCGTCGCCAAAAATTTTTGACAGATTTCTCACTGGAGTTGATACATGAAAAAACACCTACTCGCCCTGGCTCTGATCGCCGCAGCTGGCGGTGCCAATGCTGCTGTTATGACCCAATCCCAGGAATACGCCTACACCGCAGGCACCGTCACCAACTGGGGCGCCGTGCCCGGTGGTGCGCCGTCCCCTGTTGAACTGACCTTCAGCGCCTTCGACAGCTCCCTCGGCACCCTGGACAGCGTCATCGTTACCCTGTTCGGTGCAGTGACCTCCAGCGCTACCGTCAACGCCGTCAGCGCCGAGCCGTTCGGTGCCGATGTAACCGGCGGTGCTCGCATTCGCGTTCTGTCCGGCCCGGGCGCTGGTGCCCAATTGAACATCTCCACCTCTTCCACCACCAACCCGCTCGCTGCTGGTACCCAGGAAACCATCGACTTCGGCACCAAGCTGGGCTCCACCCTGCTGTCTGTCAATATTGCTGACTTCCTGAGCGACGTAACCTTCGGCCTCGCCGCGATCGGTGGCAATAGCTGCGGCACCTCGGGTGGCAACAACGGCTGCGATTTCTCCACCACCGCCGGCGCCCGCATCACCGTTGAATACGACTACACCGTTCGTCCCCCCGTCACCGTTCCCGAACCCGCCTCCATGGCGCTGGTCGGCCTCGGCATGATGGGTCTGGCTGCGATCCGTCGTCGCAAGTAATTTGCCTTGCCGCCCGGCCTGTCCGGGCGTGCCGCGCAAAACAGAACGGCCACCGCGAGGTGGCCTTTCTGTTTTTGGAACCCCTGCGAAGCGCGTCTTACTCTTCGTCCATCACCGCCGAGGTATACACCGCCTGCACGTCGTCGAGGGATTCGATGGCGTCGAGCAGCTTCTGCATGCGCAGCGCCTCGTCGCCGACGAGTTCGGTTTCGTTCAGCGGCTTCATCGTGACTTCGCCGAACTCCGCGGTAAAGCCGGCCTTTTCCAGCGCGTCCTTCACATCGCCGAACTGGTAGGGCTCGGTGATCACTTCGATCGAACCGTCGTCGTTGCTGGCCACGTCTTCGGCGCCGGCTTCGAGGGCCGCTTCCATCAGCGCGTCTTCCGAAGTGCCCGGCGCGAACAGCAGCTGGCCGCAGTGCTTGAACTGGAAGGACACGCAGCCGTCGGTGCCCATATTGCCGCCGTACTTGCTGAAGGCGTGACGCACGTCGGCGACGGTGCGGGTCTTGTTGTCGGTGAGGCAATCGACCATCACCGCCGCGCCGCCGATGCCGTAGCCCTCGTAGCGG
>CALMXT010000198.1 GCA_937871125.1 uncultured Zoogloea sp.
CACTTCGAAGCCGGCGGGTACGTCGATGCGGTGGGCGAGCACGACGTAATGGGTGCTCACGCCGATGTCGCCGGCAAAGCAGTCGGGGTAGAAGTGTTCGAAGGGGCCGAGGAAGGATGGCGCCAGGGCGTGGATGTCGGCGATGCCCAGTTCGTGGCGGGCCACCCGCGCGAGGGCGTCGGCCCGTTTTTCGTTCTTGAGGATGCGTCCGCCGGGTACGAACCAGCTGCCCTGGGCCGGGCGGTTGGTGCGCAGGCCCAGCAAGACTTCACGACCGTCGCGCACCAACACGAGGTCCACGGATACGAGGGGCAGCGCCCGGATCGATTCGATTTTCTGTTGTTGCGATTCCAATTGCCTTCTCCAGGATGTGCCGCGGCGGTGCTGCGGCCTGCTTGACGCGCTGCGTCATCTGCCTGCAAGATAACCCGATGCCATCCCTATTCGCCACCTACGTCCCGATGAACCGCCGTGCCCTGCGTGCATGGCGCATTCGTGCGCGTCCGTGGCCTCGAATGGAATAAGCCCTCCATTCTTCCGATTTCACCGAAAGGCCGCGGTTCTTACAGACCGCGGCCTTTGTGTTTTTACGCCCCCGAAAAGGAGTTTGTCATGTCCTACCCCCTCTGCCTGTCCCTCGACGATGTCCGCAGCCGCATCGATGCCATCGACCGCCGACTGGTGGCGCTGATTGCCGAGCGCGGCGCCTATGTGGCCCAGGCCGCGGCCTTCAAGCGCAGCGATGCGGAAGTGGCGGCGCCCGACCGTGTGGCTCAGGTGCTGGCGCGGGTGGATGCGCTGGCGGCGGAACTGGGTGCCGATCCGCGGGTGGTGGAGGCCACGTGGCGAAGCATGATCGGCGCCTTCATCGAGGCCGAACGCGCCACCCGCGCCCGCTTGCATCCCCCTGCGTCCCAACATCCCGATTGATCTGCCGGAGTCACTTTCATGTCCGTTCCCCTCGCTTACGCTTCGATCATCCTGATCTGGTCCACTACGCCCCTCGCCGTCCGCTGGAGCACCGAAGGCACCGGTTTTGCCTTTGCGGTGCTGGCCCGCATGCTGATCGGGGTGCTGGTGGCGGCCTTCATGCTGCGCCTTGGGCGCATGGCCATTCCGCTGCATGCCCGCGCCCGCCGCGCTTATCTGGTGAGCGGCCTGGGTTTGTTCGGCACCATGATGCTGACCTATTGGGGGGCGCGCCATGTGGGTTCCGGGCTGATCTCGGTGCTGTTCGGGCTGTCGCCGCTGGTGGCCGGGGTGTTTGCGGCCTGTTGGCTGGGGGAACGGAGCCTGACGCCGATGAAGATCGGCGGAATGCTGTTGAGCGCGGCGGGGCTGGCCTTGATCTTTGTGCATGACGGGCCGTCGGCAGGCAGTAACGAGACCGCCGGCGTGTGTGCGCTGCTGGGCGCAGTGGTCGCCTCGTCCGCGAGCCTGGTGGGGATGAAGCGCATCGGCGACGACAGCCCGCCGCTGGCGACCACGGTGGGCGCCATCGTGGTGGCGTTGCCCCTGTTCGCCCTGGTGTGGTTCGCCACCGACGGCACCCTGCCCCGCGCGCTGCCTTTACGCACTGGCGGCGCCATTGCCTATCTGGGGGTGTTCGGTTCGGCAATTGGCTTTGCGCTGTATTTCTATGTGGTCCGCCATCTGGAGGCGTCGAAGGTGGCGCTGATCACGCTGATCACGCCGGTGGCGGCGCTGATGCTGGGGCATTGGCTCAATGGCGAGGTCATCGGTCCGCGTCTGGCTGCCGGCACCGGGCTGATTCTCGCCGGGCTGGCGGCCCACCAGCATGGCGCGTGGCGGGTGCTGCAAAACCTGCGCTTGAAGGCTTAGCGCGGTCGGCGGCCCGGGCTTGGGCGCTGTCGTCGGGGCATCGGGCGCGGGGCGGCGGGCCAATCCGGCCTCCCCGCGCCCGCTTCGTCGGGCAGCCGGGGCTGCACGCGGCGGCGCGACGGCCTTGCGACGGGTGCAGCCGGCTTCGCCGGCAAACGCCGCGGCTTCCCGCTTGCCGCCAAAGGCCGCTTCTGCCGGCCTTCGGCCACACCGGACGTGCACGTAACAACGGCGGCCGAGGCCGCCGTTCCGGATGTTTGCAGACCGGTCTGTTCAGCAGCCGGCCGTCTTCTTGAAGGACTTGCTTTCGTTCTTGCCGCCGGTGTTGTCGAACTTGGCGCGGATTTCGTCGCCTTCGACAATCCGCTTGTCCTTGAATTTGTCGAGGGTAAGGTCGTCGGCGATGTTGATGGTGACGGCTTCGCCGGTCTTGTTGTCCTTGAGGATGGCGACGGCCGACTTGCCGTCGGCGGCCATCTTGATCTTGGTGATGACGCCGACCAACTTGACTTCGTCGGCCAGGGCGGCCGGCGCGGTGGCCAGCGTGGACGCGGCGAGGGCGCCGGCGATCAGGAGGCGGGTGAGCATTTTGCGCATGATTCCATTCCTTTCCACAAAATAGGGTCGATCAGAATTTCACTTCGAAGGTGGCGTAGGCGTTGTAGGCGTGGTCAAGGGGCGTGGTGGTCATCATCTGGCCATTCACCTCGGAAATCTTGACCGGTGCGCCGACCCAGTTGTTGCTGCCGGTGTATTGGAAGTCGTAGTACTGGAAGCCCAGGCGGACGAAGGTCTTGGCGAGGTGCGACGATACGGGCCGGCTGTTGAATTCCTGGATCAGGTAGAGCTCATACACGTTGCCGCGGGTGCCGACCTTGGATGTCCACATGTCGGTTGCAGCGGGCGCAAAGGTGATCCAGTTCTTGGAGCCGTGGTTGTATTCCACCCCCAGCTTGGTCTTGGATGGCAGGTCGTAGCGCAGACCGAGCGCAATGGCGCTGCCGGTTTTGTCGCGCGGCGATTCGGGATTGAAGAAGCCGCCGGTGAGCAAACCCTGGAAGCCGAACTGGGATGAGACGTTGTTGTTCGGATGGGTGATGCTGAGGCCCAGATCGGCAAAGTAGTTGAGATCGCCGATGCCCACTTTCTTGACCGTGCCCATCGCGCCGAGGCCATACCAGTCGATGTCGCCCAGATTGGTCTGAGGCATGGTGTTGCCGTAGTAGGTGTCTTTCATCTTCGGCGCGTCGAAGATCTTGAAGCCGCGGTTCCATTGCATCCAGACCCGCAGGGGATCGGTGTCGATGGGGATGACGGCGACGCCGAGCATGTCGGTGTCTTGCAGCGAGTTGCTTGGCGTGGAACGGAAGCCGCTCTCGTAGCCGCGGCCGTAGCAGATCTTGGCATAGGCGCCGGGCAGCGCTTCGATGTCGGGCGCCCAGCCGAGGGTCATGCCGTCGAAGGCGTAGTCGACCAGCAGCGAAGGCGTGCCGCCGTTGCCGGGCCGCGGGGTGTTGAGGCGCAGGTTGCTCGGGGCGCCGTGGGTGGAAGGCCGACGGCCCACGGAGAACCAGATGTCCTGGTCGGCGATGTTGCTCCAGGTGGCAAAGGCCCGGTCGACGTTGAGGAAGCTGCTCGACGGGATGTGCCCCAGCGTGCCGTCGAACACGCCGACCCGGTCGGCGAAATACGGGGCGCTGCCGGAGTTGGTCACGGCGTCGTCGTCGCCCGCGCCAAAGGTTTTGTACATCACAAGGCGGGCGTTGACGGTGACATCCTGGGTTGCCTTGGCGCTCAGGTCGAGGCCGAAGCGGTTGGTGTAGAGCGCTTCGTTGCGCGGCGTGTAGGCGGCAACCGGCGCGGCGAAGTTGCCGAGCGCGCCGAGCATGCCGGCGTTTGCGCCGAGGAAGGCTTGCGCCTGGGAGTAGGTCTTGACGCCGGCCATGCCTTGCGCAAAGCCCATCAGGCCGGTGAGCGCGGCGCCGTTGGCAGGCGTGGGGTTGGCAAAGAAGGCGGCTTGCAGTTGCTGCTGGGCGTTGGCGAACGTAGCGGCTACGTCGGTGAAGGCGCGCGTCTGGCCGCGCAGACTATCGACGCGGAACTGGTAGTCGCCGCCGACGGTGAGCCAGCGCTCGGTGGATTTCTCTTCGGATTTGGCGATCCGCTCTTCGCTGGCGATGACGCGCTCCTCGCTCTTCACGACGCGCTCTTCGCTCTTGACGACCCGCTGCTTGAGTTCTTCGGTGGCCTTCTGGCTGGCGGCGGCGTTGGCGGTGCTGGCTTCGACCTGGGTCTTGAGGCGGGCGAGTTCCTGGGACAGTGCCTCGATCTTCTTGAGGAGCGCCGCGTTGCTTTCGGCAGCCTGCGCCGGCGCGAACATGCCGGCCACGAGGGCGGCGATAAGGGTTCTGGCAAGTCTGGTGTTCATGACAACTCCCTGCAAGTGTTGTTGTTGCTGCTGATTCAGTGCGCTTCGTCCCAACCCGTGAACATGGCCTTGAAGTGGGCCAGGGGCGTGTGGCCGGTGGTGCCGAGATAGATGTGGCCGATGAGGAAGGCGAGCATCAGGAAGGCGCCGAGGGTGTGCACGAAGGCAATCGTGGCGAGATCGATGCGATATCCGGCGGCGTTCAGCTCGTTGTAGAAGAGGTAGGCCAGCCCGGACAGCCAGATCAGCGGCGTGACGACCACGGTGACGCCCAGGTAGGTCTGGGCTTGCATGGGGTTGTGCTTGCGTTCGCGCGTCGGCTTGAACGGATGCGGCTCGCCCTTGAAGATTCCGACGGCGTAGTAGCGCACGATGCGGTCGATGTTCTTCATGGTCGGGATGTATTGCCGCCATTCGCCGGTGGTCAGATGCCAGAAGATCGCAAAGACCCACAGGGCGATGAAGGCCCACACCGAGGCGGTGTGCACCGTGTGGGCTTTCTGGAAGCCAAGCACGGTGTAGGTGCCGTGGATCTCGAAGCCGGTAAACAGCATGCCGATGATCAGCACGGCCTGAATCCAGTGCCAGAGACGTTCGAAGCGCGTGAAGATGTAAGTGCGTTCCATGATCCGGTTCCCCACTCAATGCTTGCGATTGACGACGCGGATTGCGCCGTGCAGCAATACGCCGCCAAGAAGCGCTGCGGCAGCCAGCCAGCCAACGGTGTCGAGCAGTTTGTTGCCGCCGCGGCCTGGGATGTAGATGCCTTCGAGCTTGTCGAGCCGCCCGCCTTTGGCGTGGCACTCGCTGCAGGCCAGCGCCTTTTCCTTGGGGGCGACCATGTGGGTGATGGGCCACATCGCGACGGTTTCGATGAAGTCGAACTTGCCTGAATAAGGCTTGCCCGCCGCCGCCATGCCCGCGGCGATGGCCTTGTCCCAATCCATGTTCTTCCAGTAGGCGGTGTCGTCCTCGCCGGCCAGATGGGTGACCACCAGGGTCTTGTTGATGGGGTCGAAGGGCTGCTTGCCGCGGAAGACCTTGACCGGCCAGATCATCGATTTGCCGTCGTCGGGGCTGCCTTCGAAAGTGTTGATGGCGAGGGGCTGCCTGGCCTTGTCCACTTCGTCGCCCAGCAGGGTGTATTTCACCGTGCCGTTGAACCACCGGTATTCGGGCTTGACGTTTTCTTCGAGCACGAAATCGCCTTTGATGCCGTTGTAGATCACGTGCCCATCGTCGTTGGTGATGACCAGCGGCTTGCCCTTGGCGTCGCGCTTGCCGGCGGTGGACCAGTCCCAGGACATCTTGGTGGGCATGTCGCCGCGGGCAAAAGCCGGAATGTGGCAGGTCTGGCAGGCCACCTTGTCGGTGTGGTCGTTGAGCTTGGCGGATTGGGTGTGAGGCGTCTGGCCGTGGCAGGCCTGACAGGTGGCGGGGTTGGTGGAGTCGGCCTTGCCGCGCAGATGGGCGCCGTCCTTGTCCATCGCCGTCGGTGCGTAACGGCTGCCGGGAACCTGGTGGCCTTCGGTCTTGTGGCAGGTGACGCAGGTGAAGTTGTTGCCGTCGGCGTCCATGTGCACGTCGAGCGCCTTGTCGGGATGGTCGAGCGAACTGTCGAGATCGCCGTGCTTCACGCCGTCGCCGCCGCCACCGTAGAAATGGCAGGTGCCGCAGGTTTCACGGCGGGTCTTGCCAACCTTGAGGGCGATGTTCTGGAGATCGATGCCGCGGACGATCTTGCCCGAGCCCGGCGGAAACTCGGTGTCCTTGGTGACCGGATTCCCGGAGAAGCCGGCCGGCTTTTTGTATTTGCCGGTGGTGTCGTGACAGACGAGGCAATCGACGTTCTCTTCCGACGCGAAGTCGAACTTGTCGTCGTTCAGTCCGTAGCCGATATGGCAGCTCGCACAGGACTTGTAGTTGGATGAGACCGAGGTGCAGAAATTATTGACCAGATGCCGCTTGCCCAATTTTTGGTTGGTGGCGGGATTGATGTATTCCCACTTCCAGTGCTGGGTCTGGTGAATCTGCTTGGACGCTTCGGTGTGGCAACCGAGGCAGGCTTTGGTGACTTCGGGGCCGGATTGGAAACTCTTCTGGAGTTCTTTGAACTTGCTGTGGTCAGCCGTTGTTTTCAGGAGCTTGGCAGTGGGCGGAGGCGGCTCCGCAGCTTCGACCGCGCCAGCCACGATGGTCATGGCCATCATCGCGAGCATCGCTTTTCTCAAGATACGCATACAACCCCCTCTTTGATTTCTCAACCCGGGACCGCTGCAAGACAAACAAGACGGTGCGACGCAATATTAGTATTCGGTTATCTTTGAATATTGATATGTAT
>CALMXT010000199.1 GCA_937871125.1 uncultured Zoogloea sp.
CATTGCCACCAATAATGCTGCCCGCATTCGAAGTACGGTTGCCGGATTTCTTCAAGACCGCCTTCAGTCCAAGCTCGACAAGCTCAAGGACGGCGATGACGAGGCGCGGCAGAAGCTGATCCTCGACCATCAGCCTGCCGTGTGGATCGCCGACGCCGTCCGGCGGGTCGGACAAATCCAGCAGGTTACCCATGCGATCAAGTTCACCCATCCATCGGCGGACGGCGCCAGCCTTTCCAGCCCCGGCAACCCGGACGCGGACGCCTTGCTCGTGGGCTCGCATAGCCTGGGCGCCCAAGCCCTGCCGGATGTGGTTGGCAACGCGGCAGCGCTCGACGTGTACAAATTTCTTCGCCTTGCAGTCGACGGCCGCACCTTGCTCGAACGGGCGATTGGCCGCGATCCGGCTTTTGCCGAAGCGCTGTCGGACGACACTGCCAAGGCAGCGGAATGGATGGAAGCATTCGCCCGGCTGCCCGAGCCCAAGGGCCGCATTGCATCGCACAAGCTGGCCAAGCAGCTGTACTGGCCGGTGAGCGACGGAGCCTATCACCTGCTGGCGCCGCTGCTCTCGTCGCCGCTGGCGCATGCCGTTCATAAGCGCATCAGTGAAGACCGCTTCTCCGATGCGGCCAAAGCCGCCCGCGACGCCCGCCGGGCCGGCAAGGCGCATCCCGAAGGCTACCGGGACTATCCCAATCTGGTCATCCAGAGCTTCGGGGGTTCCAAGCCGCAGAACATCAGCCAGCTCAACAGCGAACGCCGTGGCGAAAACTATCTCCTGGCCTCTGTGCCGCCCGTCTGGGAATCGCCTGCCATCCGGCCGCCGCTCAAGATCGAAACGGTGTTTTCCCGCTATTTCGAGCGCCGCCGGGAAGTGCGTCGGCTCAGCGACGCCCTGAAGGACTTTCTGCGTCGGGTGGCCGATGCCGGCACCAACATCCGCATCCGGGAAACCCGGGCCGATCTGGTGGCCGAGTTGTGCGGCGAAGCCCTGCACATGGCCGCCGAACTCAGAACCTACCTCGCACCGGGCTGGACGGCCGGCGCCGAATGCCAACTCAATCTGGCCGAACAGTGCTGGCTCGACCCGGCACGCGGCATGGGCGACGAAGACTTCGCCGCCCAAGGCCGCCGCGGAGACTGGAAGGACGAGGTATGCCTGCGCTTCGGCAACTGGCTCAACGCGCGCCTGCAAACGGACAAGACCCACTTCGGGGGCCCGGAAGCCCTGGCTTGGCAAAGCGCCCTGGGCAACGAACTCAAGCTGCTGCGCGAGGAACTGGACGATGAATGACACCCTTTTCCAGCCCGACGGCCTGCTGGTCCTGCCCCGCCTGCGCATACAAAACGCCAACGCGATCTCCAGCCCGCTGACCTGGGGCTTTCCGTCGCCCACCGCCTTTCTGGGTTTTGCCCATGCGCTGGAACGACGTCTGTCCGAGCGCTTCGGCGTGGCGTTTGGCGGCGTGGGCATTGTCTGCCATGCCTTCGACCCCCAAACCTTCCGGCCCAACCGCCGCCAGCATCTGGTCTTTACCCAAACCCGCAACCCGGTCTATCTCAAGCGCGACATCGCCAAATTCGTCGCCGAAGGCACGCCAGCAGCCATCGTCGAAGAAGGACGCGCCCACCTCGAAGTCAGCCTCGTCATCGCCGCCAGCGGGATTTTCGAAGAGCCGCAGCAAGAGCAGGACTTTGCCGATGTCGCCTACCACACGGCGCTGGGAATGCGGCTGGCCGGCGGCAGCGTTCTTCCGCCCACCACCAATCGGGCACCCCGGCCGCACTGGGTTCCCTGGCCCAGCGTGCAGGCCGACCGCCGCAAAGCCTTTGCCCGCCTGCGTCGCCGGCTGCTGCCCGGCTTTGCGCTGGTGCACCGGCCCGATCTGCTCGGCGAACGCCTCAGCCATCTGCAGAACCAGCAAGGCAGCGACGCAACGGCACTCGATGCGCTGCTCGATCTCACCCGCCTCAATCACACCCCCGCGCCTCCAAAAGGCGACGGGGCATCCGCCAGCGACAAGGTAGAATGGCACGTCGAAAAGCGGGCCGGCTGGCTGGTGCCCTTGCCCGCGGGCTATGCCGGCATTTCGCCCCTGCATGCGGCCGGCGAAGTAACGGGCGCTCGAGACACTGCAACCCCCTTCCGCTTCGTCGAAAGCCTGTATTCCCTCGGCCAGTGGATCGGCCCCCACCGTCTGAACCAGCTCGACCAACTGCTGTGGCACACCGCCACCGACCCGGAAGCCGGCCTTTACCGCTGCGTAAACCGCTACGCCGAACTCATCGAAACCGACCCGAACCCCCTCCAAGGAGCCTGATCATGGCCAATACCGCACTCACCACCGCCTCCGTACTCGCCTTTGAACGCAAGCTGGACACCTCCGACGGCCTTTTCGGTGCCGGTCGCTGGAGTGACAAAGCCAACGGCGCCAACTGGCCGTCGATCGGCATCCACGAAAAATCCGTGCGCGGCACGATCTCGAACCGTCTCAAAACCAAGGATCAAGACCCCGCCAAGCTCGATGCATCCATCCAATCGCCCAATCTCCAGACCGTAGACGTCGCCACCCTGCCCAACGACGCCGACACCCTGCGCCTGCGCTTCACCCTACGGGTGCTCGGCGGCGCCGGCACGCCCGCCGCCTGCAACAACGCCGACTACCAGGCAAAGCTCCAGGCCACGGTGCAAACCTACAAAGAGCAGCAAGGCTTCGGCGAGCTGGCCCGTCGCTACGCCATCAACCTTGCCAACGGCCGCTTCCTGTGGCGCAACCGCGTCGGCGCGGAGCAGATCGCCGTCGAAGTTCATCAACTGGAAAAAGGCGAGGCCCGCCAAACCTGGTCCTTCGACGCGCAGCAATTCAGCCTGCGGGATTTCAAGGTTCCGGCGGCAGCCGAAGCCGATATCGCCCAGCTGTCGACCGCCATTGAACAAGGGCTTGCCGGCGAGAGCCACACCCTGCTGGAAGTGATCGCCTATGCCCGCGTAGGCGACGGCCAGGAAGTCTATCCGTCCCAGGAGCTGATCCTCGACAAGGGCGACAAGCGGGGCCAGAAAAGCAAAACCCTCTATTCCGTCGGCGACGACAAAGACAGAGTCGCCGCCATGCACAGCCAAAAGATCGGCAACGCCCTGCGCACCATCGACACCTGGTATCCCAACGAAGAGGGCGAAGAACTCGGCCCCATCGCCGTGGAACCCTATGGCTCGGTGACCAATCAAGGCAAGGCCTACCGCCAACCCAAGGCCAAAGCGGACTTCTACTCCCTGCTGGACGGCTGGGTCCTGAAAGACACGCCTCCGAAAAACCCGGATGACAAGCACTTCGTCATGGCCATCCTCGTGCGCGGCGGCGTCTTTGGTGACAGCGACAAGGAATGACGGAGGCCATGATGGACGCTTTCGTCGATATCCGGCTCCTACCGGACCCGGAGTTTCCACCCACCACCCTCATGAACGCTTTGTTCGGCAAGCTTCACCGCGGACTTGTCGCCTTCGGAGAAGGCGCAATTGGCGTGAGTTTTCCGGATGTGCGAGAGCGCATCCATTCGCTCGGCACCCGAATGCGCCTCCACGGCACCGCCGAAACCCTGCACCGTTTCATGGCAACCGAATGGCTGGCCGGCATGCGCGATCATGTTACGAGCGCGCCGCCCGCGCCGGTTCCTCCGGAAACTCGCCACCAGATCGTCCGACGCGTGCAGGTCCAGAGCAACCCCGAGCGGCTCCGCCGACGCCTCATCGCCCGCAAGGGCGTCTCCGAAGAAGCAGCCCGCGCCGCCTTCCCGGACAACTGCACCCAAAAACTCGACCGTCCGTATGTAATCTTGAGGAGCAACAGCACGGGCCAACAATTCCGGCTTTTCATCGAACATCTGCCACCGCAGAACCAAGCACAAACCGGGGAGTTCAGCGCCTACGGCCTCAGCCCTGACGCCACCGTCCCCTACTTCTGACCCTTTTTTCCCAACCTCCCGCAAACCCTTGTTTTTCAAGGCCTGCGGGAGGTCACTCGCCATTGGGTCAGTTGCGAAAAAATAGCTGTTTCTCTTTAACAATCAGGAAGAAAGCGTGTGTAGCATCTACTTCACTGCCGAATAGGCAGCTCAGAAAATCGTGTAACCAGGAGTCAGACCTATGTCCACCTTCACTGCCGAATAGGCAGCTCAGAAAGCTACGTGATAGTTGGCAAGCTGCCCGCCGGCCTTCACTGCCGAATAGGCAGCTCAGAAAGGGTTCGGCAAATACTTACGCTTCCGGATGATCTTCACTGCCGAATAGGCAGCTCAGAAAGACCGCAAACTGAATGTGTTGCTGCAATACCCCTTCACTGCCGAATAGGCAGCTCAGAAATGTTCGCGCAGACGGCAGATCTCACAACCCCCACTTCACTGCCGAATAGGCAGCTCAGAAAGACATCGTATTCCCGCTCGGAATGAATGATTTCTTCACTGCCGAATAGGCAGCTCAGAAAGAAATGCCGGCGATCAACATCCGACGTGCCAACTTCACTGCCGAATAGGCAGCTCAGAAATGGCCCCGCATCGCCGCGAAGCCGTTCACGCGCTTCACTGCCGAATAGGCAGCTCAGAAAGCAAATTCAAGCGCCGGCTATTCACCGATCGCCTTCACTGCCGAATAGGCAGCTCAGAAATGGAAAGTCACCGAAGCCCCGCAGCCCACTGACTTCACTGCCGAATAGGCAGCTCAGAAATTGGTGGAGCGGACCATCGGAGCAAACTTTTCCTTCACTGCCGAATAGGCAGCTCAGAAAGAAACCTCCTCGGATGGGGGGATTGAATATTCCTTCACTGCCGAATAGGCAGCTCAGAAAGAAAGGGACCGGAAATTTTTTACCGTTGATCGGCTTCACTGCCGAATAGGCAGCTCAGAAACAGCACCGGCGGGGTCGGCTCCGGCAATGGCACTTCACTGCCGAATAGGCAGCTCAGAAACGGAGGAAGCATGGAATGGATCGCATGCGGGTCTTCACTGCCGAATAGGCAGCTCAGAAAAAGTAATGCCCAAGAATTCTACGACCCTGTACCTTCACTGCCGAATAGGCAGCTCAGAAAGTTGAGGGAGATAAGAAAGGTGAGCAAGCCGGCTTCACTGCCGAATAGGCAGCTCAGAAATCTTTCTACATTGATTCGAGTTCCGCCGATTTCTTCACTGCCGAATAGGCAGCTCAGAAAAATTACCGGAGCATGGCGCGCTTGATCCTGAACTTCACTGCCGAATAGGCAGCTCAGAAATGCGTTGGGGCTGGATGCTGCGGGCCTCGATGCTTCACTGCCGAATAGGCAGCTCAGAAAATTACGGCGCCGACTGGGGCTTCGCGAACGATCTTCACTGCCGAATAGGCAGCTCAGAAAGTCCTGACCATCGTCGGCACCATGCTTGCCGCCTTCACTGCCGAATAGGCAGCTCAGAAAAACCTGATTTCGTAGGCGTCCAAAAGACAGGTCTTCACTGCCGAATAGGCAGCTCAGAAACAGCCCAGACGGCATCACCTGGACTGCTCGAACTTCACTGCCGAATAGGCAGCTCAGAAATTGCCCGTCTTGGCTGCCGAGCCTGTTGGTCCCTTCACTGCCGAATAGGCAGCTCAGAAAAGACGGCGACCAAGGCGGATCTTGCCGAAGTGCTTCACTGCCGAATAGGCAGCTCAGAAAACGTGTGGGAAGGCGAGACGGCCAACCAGACACTTCACTGCCGAATAGGCAGCTCAGAAAACTGTCGGCAGACCAGAAAGCGGATGCCGCTCCTTCACTGCCGAATAGGCAGCTCAGAAAAACTACGAGAGCATCCGCGACGGCCGACTTGATCTTCACTGCCGAATAGGCAGCTCAGAAAGCCGGCGCCCGGCCGTTCAACCTCAAGTAACCCTTCACTGCCGAATAGGCAGCTCAGAAACTCGCGAGCTATAGCGAGTGGGCGCCGCCCGCCTTCACTGCCGAATAGGCAGCTCAGAAAGCTTCGTGCCGCACCCGGACGGCGGAAAAGTGCTTCACTGCCGAATAGGCAGCTCAGAAATCTACATCGACCACAAAGACGGCGAGTGGTATCTTCACTGCCGAATAGGCAGCTCAGAAAACCATCAAGGGCCGCGTCAAGGAACTGGACGACTTCACTGCCGAATAGGCAGCTCAGAAATCATGAAGTGGCTGCAACTCGACCCTCGTGTCCTTCACTGCCGAATAGGCAGCTCAGAAAAACGGTGCCAGGCGTGGTGGCAACCGCCCGCACTTCACTGCCGAATAGGCAGCTCAGAAACTTGGAGGCGCTGTTCCATTCCCACTTGTTATCTTCACTGCCGAATAGGCAGCTCAGAAAGATTGCGCCGGGCTGTTTGGCTGGCGACTTGACTTCACTGCCGAATAGGCAGCTCAGAAAGGAGACATCCGGCAAGGGCTGACGAGCGACAACTTCACTGCCGAATAGGCAGCTCAGAAATCCAACACATCGGGGTGTAGCGCAGCGGTAGCCTTCACTGCCGAATAGGCAGCTCAGAAAAGGAGCCAACATCGAAGACCGCTCAGAAGTCAGGGCTCCCGCAGCTACCCGCGTGACATCAATCGTCGTCATCCTCATCGACTTC
>CALMXT010000200.1 GCA_937871125.1 uncultured Zoogloea sp.
TTAATCCATCCCCTCACCCCCTCAGGCATACCGCCTCAGGGGGTGAGGCCGTTTACAAAGCGTGGTCTGCCGTGCAGTCGTAGGTCTTGCCTGGGTATTGAGCCGAGGGGCTACAACCTGGTGCCCAAATGCGTTACCAGGTGCGATAAACCCCCATATGTTTTTGGCCCATCCGGGAGCCAATATCATCTGTATTAGTCGTAACTGCGGGGGCGTGATTGAGGAGTGGGTATGCCGCTACGAATAGCAATTAATGGTTATGGACGCATTGGGCGTTGTTTTCTGCGCGCGCTAATGGTGTCCCCGCTGCGGGACAGATTTTCTGTCGTTGCCATTAATGAGCCGGCCGATCTGGAAAGCATGGCTTACCTGACACGTTTCGACTCAACTCATGGGTGTTTTCCGGGAACCGTGGAGAGCGGAGAAGGCTGTCTGCGCATCGACGGAAGAAGCATTCCGGTCTTTCATGCCCATTCCCCTGATGGCGTTGATTGGGCCTCAATAGGTGTCGATCTGCTTGTCGAGGCATCGGGTCAGTATGGTCGCCGCCATGAGTTGGAGGCATTCCTGGACGCGGGCTGTCGCTGCCTATTGTTGTCCCATCCTGGGCAGGGTGCGACCGATGTGGATCGGACCATCGTATTCGGCATGAACCACGAGCAGCTTCGCGGCAACGAGCGGATTGTTTCCGCGGCATCGTGTACGACGAATGCGATCGTACCTGTGCTGGCCATGCTGGATGAGGCGTTTGGCGTCGAGCACGCGCTGCTCACCACCTTGCATTCGGTGATGAACGACCAGCCGTTGATCGATGGTTACCATCACGCGGATCTGTATCGCACCCGCTCGGCAATGCAATCGATGATTCCAGTGTCGACCGGACTTGCGCGGGGCGTTGTGCGCCTATTGCCGGAATTGGCCGGGCGCGTGGAGGCGAAAGCGATCCGTGTTCCCGTGGTGAATGTGTCGGCAATCGATCTGGTTGCGACGCTGCGCCGGGGAACAACGGTCGCAGAGGTCAACGCCTTACTGAAAGCAGCTACGCTCGGGCGCGGTGCGGGGCGTATGTCCTATACGGAGGAGCCCCACGCGTCGATTGATTTCAACCATCTTCCGGATTCGGCCATCGTTGATGCGGGACAGACGCGGATGAGCGGCGAACATCTGCTCAACCTGCTGATCTGGTTCGACAATGAATGGGGTTTTGCGAATCGGATGCTTGATGTGGCAGCTTACTGGGCCGAGAGGATGGAGTGAAATTGGTCCCGTGTCATGGCGACGGGAAGGTGCGGATGTGCCGAGTTTCTTTCAGTTCGTCCATCACCAGGTAACTTCGGCATTCGGCTAGTGTCGGAATATTGGCCTGAATGTTGCAGATGAAATCCCGGTATTCGGTCGTGTGGGAAAGGCGTGCCTTGATCAGGTAATCGAAATCGCCCGAAACCATGTGGCATTCCAGGATTTGATCGAGTCTGCCGAGTTCGTTTTCCACCGATGCCAGGATTTCTTTCGATTTCTGCGCGAGTCGGAGTTCCACAAAGAGAAGTATGTCGAGTCCCAGGGCATGAGGATTTACGTGGGCGTGGTAGCCGGAGATGATTTCTTCGCGCTCCAGGCGCCGCACGCGTTCGGTGCAAGGCGTGGGGGAGAGTCCGATCTGCGCTGCCAGGTCGGTCATGGTGGTGCGACCGTCCCGCTGCAGGATTTCGAGAATTCTTCGATCGATTGGGTCGAGGTTGCGCATTACGCTGGGCTATTCCGTTGTTCATGAGCTGCAATGGGAGTGCGCCGCGGCCGGGATTTCGCTCGGATAGGCGGCGTCGCGGCGCTCCGGATTGCGGTGAGATCCGTTAACCGCGGCGTTTGGGCTCGTCGGCGTGAGGGCGGGGGCCCATCTGGCGGCGGAATGCGCGGCTTTCGAACTCGGCCCGCAGTTCTTCCGCTTTCTTGCGTTGTTCCGGGCTCAGCAGCTGGTAGATCTGGTTCAGGCTTGCGGCCCGCATTTGGGCGATTGCCGCAAGCGCTTGTGCACCGCCTTCGGCAAGTGTGCGGGCTTTGGCCTCATCATAGTTTGGGGAGAAAGTGAGTGCCCGAAGCTCGAAGTGAGCCTTTTGCGCTTCCTTGGCCTTTTCCCGTAGCACGGGAGCCTGATCATGCATGATCTTGAAAATCTGGTCCCGCTGCGCTTCTGTCAATTGCAGGTCGTGTATGAAGGGCGGCAGCGACATGCCGCGGTCAAATGGCCCCATGTCGCCGGGCATCATCATTCGGTGAGCCGGACCGTCGCAGTTGCCGGACCCCATGGCCTGGGCGGCGATGGGGATCGCGACCGCGACGCTGGCGACGATGGCAAGGGGGGCGAGGATGTGTTTGCGGATATGCATGGCTGATCCTTATGAGTTCTTTCGGTTGTTTGTCGGAGTGGCGAAATCTTCTTCTTGTTGGCGGTTAAACCCTGTCTGCGCGGTGTAAAGGGAGGTAAAGACGGGTAAAAGCACGGGTGCTCACTCGGCTGTCAGGCAAGCCTCTCGTATCATCTTGGGCAGATTTCCGCGGAGAACAGGTGTGCGATGAGCAGGGTTTTGTTGGTGGATGACGATGTCGAATTGGCGTCGATGCTGCGGGAGTACATCGAGCAGGAGGGCTTCGAGGCGGATGTCGTCCATGACGGCGAGGCTGGCGTCGCCGGCGCGCTGTCCGGGCTGTACGCGATCGTTGTGCTCGATGTGATGATGCCGCGGGTCGGCGGTATCGAGGCGCTGCGTCGCATCCGGGCGCAGAGCCAGGTTCCGGTGTTGATGCTGACCGCCAAGGGCGATGACGTCGACCGCATCGTCGGCTTGGAGCTCGGGGCAGACGACTACGTGCCCAAACCGTGCACGCCACGCGAACTGGTGGCCCGTCTGCGCGCCATTCTGCGGCGCACCCAGGAGGCGGCGCAGGTGCTCCCAAGCGGTCCCCTCACGGTGGGGCAGCTCGTCATGTGGCCCCAGATGCGACGGGCGCAGTGGCGCGGGGTGGGGCTGGAATTGACCAGCACCGAGTTCAATCTGCTCGAGATGCTGGCTCGCAATGCGGGGCGTGTGGTGAGCAAGGCGGAGCTTTCCGAACAAGGGCTCGGCCGTCCGCTGGCCCGATTCGATCGGAGTATCGACGTCCATCTGTCGAGCATCCGCCACAAGCTCGGCTTGCGCGGGGACGGGCGCTCGTGGATCGAGACCGTTCGCGGGCTCGGCTATCAGCTGGTACGGGAATGAGAGCTCGCGGATGAGACCCGGACGCTTGTTCTGGAAGTTCTTCTTTGCGTTCTGGCTGGCGTTGTTGCTGGCTGGCGTGGGGGTCGGCAGCGCGGTCTGGTGGCACCAGCAGGGGGTGCGCGAGCGGCTCGACGCGGAGCGAGATTCGACCTTGGCGGGCGGGCCGCGGGCGGCGCTCGCGGTGTCCGGGGCGGCCGCGGTGCTGGGTCATGGTGGCCTGCCGGCCTTGCGCCAATTCCTCGCCGAATGGGCTGGCGAAAGGGTGCCGCGGCTCTTTGTGGTGAACGAGGCGAACGAGGATCTGTTCGGCCGCGCAACCGACGCCCGCACCGTCGCCGACGCCCGAGCCCGGGCGGAGTCGGGCGATGTTCGGCGTCCGGCACGCTTGGTTGTGTTGCCGGACGGTCAGCGGTTCCTGCTTTTCATTCCCGCCGACAATGGCGAATTTCGCCGTCTGCCGCCGATCGAACCGGGCGCCGGCTTGCGGCCGCCTTTCGAGCGTCATGGTCTGCCGCCGCCGCCGAGTCCGTGGCTGGCCATTGCGGTGGGTCTTGTCGCCAGCGTGGGTTTCAGTGCTTTGCTGGCTTGGTATCTGTCCACTCCGATTCGCAATTTGCGCTGGGCCTTCGGGGCCGTGGCGAGCGGCAGGCTGGAAACCCGGGTCGGGCCGTTGATGGGCGCGCGACGAGACGAGATCGCCGATCTGGGCGGCGATTTCGACCGCATGGCGCGGCAGATCGAGAGCTTGATCGGCGCCCAAAGTCGCCTCTTGCACGATGTCTCTCATGAGCTTCGTTCGCCGCTCGCACGCCTGCAGGCGGCCATCGGCTTGGCGCGGCAGGATCCGGCGCGGCTTGAGGCGACTCTCGACCGTATCGAGCGGGAGGCCGTGCGCCTCGACGAACTGGTTGGCCAGTTGCTCACAATTGCGCGGCTCGACGCCGGAACGCGCGATGTCCGGCACGAGCGCGTCGAGCTGGTCGACCTTGCCGCGTCGATTGCCGACGATGCCCGGTTTGAAGCGTTGGCCAATGGCCGCGAACTGGCTTTCGAAGGGCAAGGCGACGCCGAGGCCGAGGTGCGTGTCGAACTGATCCAGCGCGCCTTCGAAAACATCATCCGTAACGGGGTTAAGTTCACCGCCGAGGGAACGTCGGTCGAGGTGAGCGCTACGGCGACCGCCGGGGACTTCGTGCTGCGCGTGGCCGATCGCGGCCCTGGTGTGCCGGCAGCCGATCTCGAGGCGATCTTCGAACCTTTCTACCGCGGACAGAACGGTCACGCAGCGGAAGGCTTCGGACTGGGGCTGGCGATTGCCCGTCGGGCAGTGGAGGTCCACGGCGGACGCATCCGTGCGAGCAATCGCGAAGGCGGCGGGCTATCGATGGAAATCGTCCTGCCGCTGGCGCTTGCTGCGCCGCAAAAATAGCCCCGAAAGGAATAGGCGGGCGTGCGGGCAAGCTGTTAGAATGCGCGCCGTGGCGGGTCTCCCCGCATTGCAGCGCGGTGAACCTGGTCAGGGCCGGAAGGCAGCAGCCACAGCCGTTCCCTGCAAGTGCCGGGGGTCAGGCTCGCCACCCCGATTTCGAGGGGCGTCCATAAGGGCGCCCCTTTTCATATTGTGCTTGCCCTTCTTGCGCCCGCCGGCCCTGCGTCCGGGCCTGATAGAATCC
Source organism: uncultured Zoogloea sp. (assembly GCA_937871125.1). Taxonomy (GTDB): domain Bacteria; phylum Pseudomonadota; class Gammaproteobacteria; order Burkholderiales; family Rhodocyclaceae; genus Zoogloea. The sequence continues at coordinate 4,931 of CALMXT010000200.1, forward strand.
CGCCATGGCCTATCAAGTACTTGCCCGCAAGTGGCGCCCGCGCAGTTTCGAGACGCTCGTCGGGCAGGAGCATGTGGTGCGTGCGCTGACCCACGCGCTCTCCACCGGACGGCTCCATCATGCCTATCTCTTCACCGGTACGCGCGGTGTTGGGAAGACAACCATCTCACGCATTCTCGCCAAGGCACTCAACTGCGAAACCGGCGTGACACCCACGCCGTGCAACCAATGCTCCGCCTGCCTGGCGATCGACGCCGATCGTTTTCCCGACTACGTCGAAATGGATGCGGCCTCCAATCGGGGCGTGGACGACATGGCGGCGCTGCTCGACCAGGCGGTCTATGCGCCGGTCCAGGGGCGCTACAAGGTCTACATGATCGACGAAGTGCACATGCTCACCGGGCATGCCTTCAACGCGATGCTCAAGACCCTGGAAGAGCCGCCGGAGCACGTCAAGTTCATCATCGCGACCACCGATCCGCAGAAGATCCCGGTCACGGTGCTGTCGCGCTGCCTGCAGTTCAACCTCAAGCAGATGCCGCCGGGCCATATCGTTGCCCATCTCACGCGTCTGCTCGAAGCCGAAGCCGTGCCCTTCGAGCCCGGCGCGCTGCGCCACATCGCCAAGGCCGCCAGCGGGTCCATGCGCGACGCCTTGTCCTTGCTCGATCAAGCGATTGCCCACGGCGCTGGCAAGGTGGAAGAGCAGGCGGTGCAGGACATGCTCGGCACCGTCGGCGACGATCACCTTTACGCAGTGCTCGACGCCCTGCGTGGCAACGACGTGCAAGGCCTGATGGCCGCGGTCGATGGCATGGAGGCGCGCAGTCTGTCCTTCGAGTCGGCGCTGCAGTCCCTGGCCGCGCTGGTGCATCGCATCGCCTTGATGCAGCTTGCGCCGTCCGCACTCACCGACGAGTTCGAGGCCGCCCGGCTGGCGCCCTATGCCGCGGCTTTCGATCCGGAATTTTTGCAGCTGGCTTACCAGATCGCCATTCATGGGCGCGACGAGTTGTCGCTGGCGCCCGACGAGACCACCGGTTTCTCGATGACCTTGTTGCGTCTGTTTGCCTTCCGTCCGCAGCAGCCGACTGCCCTCGGCGGTGTGTTGGCGGGCGGAGGCGGGCAGGGGCAGGCGCGTGCGCTGCCGGAGTTGCCGCGCGCTGCGGCGACTGCTCCGCGTCCTGCGGCCCTGGCTCCGTCTGCCGTCGAAGTGCGTTCGGCGACGCCGCCTCCGGTTGTGGCGGCACCGCGAGTCATTGCTCCGGCCCCGGCGAAGGTCGAGATGCCGCCGCCGGCGCCCGAGCCGGCCAAGGCCGTTGAGGCAGCCGCCCCCGATTTTGGTAGCAGCGTGCCGCCATGGGAGGACCTGCCGCCGGAGGCCGATGAGATCGCCCCGGCCGGGCACGCACAGTCCGAGCCTTTGCCTGCCGTGACGTCGCAGGCTGTTCGGCATGCCGAGCCGGTTGCTGCAGGAAAGGCAGCCACCGAACCGGCTGCCTTGGCCGCGGCGCCGTCTTCCCCGATCACGGCGCTTTCGGCTTCTCCCGATTGGCACGGGTTGCTCGGCGAGCTCGGCCTTAGCGGCTTCAGTCGGGAGCTTGCGCAGCACTGCGAGCTTGTCGGTACCGAAGGCGATGTGTTCAAGCTGCGCCTCTCTCATGCCCATCGCCATCTGCTGCAGATCAATCGCACCGGCCCCGAAAAGCTGCAGGACGCCTTGTCAGCCCACTTCGGGCACTCGCTGCGGGTTGTCGTTGAAGTCGGTGAGATTGCCACCGAAACGCCGGCTCAGCGCAATCAGGCTGAAAAAGCCGAACGCCACGCGGCAGCGCTTGCCTCACTGGAGCAAGACCCATTCGTTCGCGAACTGATCGAACGCTTCGACGCGACGCTGGAGGAAGCGTCCGTCAAACCCCTTTGAAACCTCTCTGGAGAAAGTCACCATGATGAAAGGCGGCATCGCCGGCCTGATGAAACAGGCCCAGCAAATGCAGGACAACATGAAGAAGATGCAGGACAGCCTCGGCAGCATTGAAGTCGAAGGTCAGTCCGGCGCCGGGATGGTCAAAGTGACCATGACCTGCAAATACGACGTGCGTCGCGTCATCATCGATCCGTCGGTGATGGACGACAAGGAAATGCTCGAAGACCTGATCGCTGCCGCTGTGAACGACGCAGTGCGCCGGGTCGAGACCACGACGCAGGAGAAGATGTCGGGCTTCACCGCCGGTCTCAACCTGCCGCCGGGCTTCAAGATGCCGTTCTGATCTGTTTTTCGGATTGGATCGCCCGGATTCAATCTGAAAGGCAATGAACTCATGAGCTCCCCTTCCAGTCTCGACGCCCTCATCGAAGCCCTGCGTTGCCTGCCGGGCGTGGGGCCGAAGTCGGCGCAACGCATGGCCTATCACCTTCTGCAGCGCGACCAGCGCGGTGCGGCACGGCTGGCTACGGCCCTGGGTCATGCGCTGGAGGTGCTGCGCCACTGTTCTCGCTGCAACACCTTTTGCGAGGACGAGGTATGCGCCCGTTGCGCCAGCCCGCAGCGCGATGCCACTCAGTTGTGCGTCGTCGAGATGCCCGCCGATCTGGCGATGCTGGAGCAAACCCACAGTTACCACGGCCTTTACTATGTGCTGATGGGGCGCTTGTCGCCCCTTGATGGCGTAGGACCGCGGGAGCTCGGGCTGGAGAAGTTCTTCTCCCGCGCCTGCGACGGAGTGGTTCAGGAGGTGATCCTCGCCACCAATTTCACCAACGAGGGGGAGGCGACCGCCCACATGATTTCCGAACTCCTGCGGAGCCGTGGCGTGCGGGTGAGTCGCATCGCCCGCGGCATTCCGGTTGGCGGTGAGCTGGAACACACCGATACCGGCACGATCGCCCAGGCGCTGGTCGAGCGTCGTTCGCTGTGAGCGGGACGATGGACTTGGCCGCCAAGCCACTGGCCGGGGTGAAGGTGTTGGAACTCGGAACCTTGATTGCCGGTCCGTTCTGCACGCGCATCCTCGCGGAATTCGGTGCCGAGGTGATCAAAGTCGAATCTCCCGATGGCGGCGATCCGCTGCGCCAGTGGCGCAAGCTGCATGCCGGCACTTCGCTGTGGTGGTCGGTGCAGGCGCGCAACAAGCGCTCGCTTACCGCCAACCTCAAGCACCCCGACGGCCTCGCCATCGTGCGCCGGCTGGCCGCCGAGGCGGACATCGTCGTCGAGAATTTCCGCCCCGGCGTGCTCGAAAAGCTCGGCCTTGGTTGGGATGTGCTGTCGGCGCTCAATCCTGGGCTGGTCATGGTGCGTCTGTCCGGTTTCGGGCAGACGGGGCCGTACAAGGATCGGCCGGGTTTCGGGGCAATCGGCGAATCCATGGGCGGGTTGCGCTACATCACAGGTTTTCCCGACCGTCCGCCGGTGCGCACCGGCATTTCCATCGGCGACTCGATTGCCGCGTTGTGGGCCGCCATCGGCGCGCTGATGGCGTTGCGTCATCGGGAGGTGAATGGCGGTGCCGGTCAGATCGTTGACGTGGCGCTCTACGAAGCGGTTTTCGCAATGATGGAAAGCATGGTGCCGGAGTTCGACGTGGCCGGCTTCGTGCGCGAGCGCACCGGCAATGTGATGCCCGGCATCACGCCGTCCAACACCCACACCACCCGCGACGGGCGTCATGTGATCATCGGCGGCAATGGCGACGCGATCTTCAAACGCCTGATGAGCGCCATCGGCCGGCCCGACCTCGCCGACGATCCGGGCCTCGCCAGCAATGCAGGCCGCGACGCCCGTGCCGACGAACTGTACGAGGCGATCGGCGCGTGGGTCGAAGCGCGGGATGGCGACACCGTGCTGGCCGCGATGGAGGCGGCGGAAGTGCCGGCCAGTCCGGTGTATTCGGTTGCCGACATGTTCCGGGACGCACAGTTTGCCGCCCGCGGCATGTTCGAGGCCGCGACGCTGCCGGACGGCCAGCGGGTGCGCATTCCCGGCATCGTGCCCAAGCTTGCCGGAACGCCGGGCTCCACCGAATGGCTGGGGCCGAAGCTCGGCGAGCACACCGACGAAATCCTCGCCAATCTGGATTTCACCGTGCAGGAAATCGCATCCTTACGCGAAAAAGGCGCGATCTGATGGACGGCGGAGACGGGCGGCGCGGGTGACGCGGTATCATGCCGACGTCCTCCATTTTTCCGACCTCTGAAGCATGCCTACCATCCTTGTCACCGGCGGCGCCGGCTATATCGGCTCCCATACCTGCGTCGAACTCCTTGCCGCAGGATACGAGGTCGTCGTCGTCGATAATCTCAGCAACAGCAAGCCCGAGGCGCTGTTGCGCGTCGAGGAGATTGCCGGGCGTAATCTCGCCGCCTTCTACCGCGCCGACATCCGCGACAAGGCGACGCTGCGCGAGGTGTTCCGCGCCCACGCCGTCGATGCGGTGATTCACTTTGCGGCGCTCAAGGCGGTCGGCGAATCGGTCGCCAAGCCGTTGATGTACTACGACAATAACATCGCAGGAACGGTGGCCCTGACCGAAGTCATGACCGAGGCCGGTGTCAAGTCGCTGGTGTTCAGTTCGTCCGCAACTGTTTATGGCGATCCGGCCAGCGTACCGATCCGCGAGGATTTTCCCACTGGTCCGACCAATCCATACGGCCGCACCAAGTGGATGATGGAGTTTGTACTGTCCGATCTTGCCGCCGCCGATCCGGAATGGCGCGTTGCCCTGTTGCGCTATTTCAACCCGGTCGGCGCCCACGCCAGCGGGCGCATTGGCGAAGATCCGAACGGTCTGCCCAACAACCTGATGCCCTATGTGAGCCAGGTGGCGGTCGGCCGCCTGCCGCAGTTGCGAGTGTTCGGTGGTGACTACGCAACGCCCGACGGCACGGGCGTGCGCGACTATATCCATGTCGTCGACCTCGCCGTCGGCCATGTGGCGGCAGTGCGCCGTTTGCAGGAAAGGCCGGGGGTGTTGACGGTCAATCTCGGCACCGGGCGAGGCTATAGCGTCATCGAAGTGGTGCGGGCTTTCGAGAAGGCCAGCGGCCGTCAGGTGCCTTATGAAATCGTCGCCCGGCGAGCCGGCGACATTGCCCAGTGCTACGCCGAGCCGACCCTGGCCGAGAAGGAGCTTGGTTGGAAGGCCGTCCGCGGCATCGACGAAATGTGTGCGGACGCCTGGCGCTGGCAGAGCGCCAATCCTCAGGGCTATCCAGATTGAGCCGCGAGGACATGCCGGTGAGCGACGCCCTCAATGTCCTTGGCGGGCCGCTGCTGGCCTGCAGCTACGATCCGCTGACCGGCTGGATGCGCACGGGGTGCTGCGAGGCCGATCCGGACGACATTGGCCGTCATCACGTCTGTGTCAAAGTGACCGCCGAGTTCCTGAGGTTCAGCGCAATGCGTGGGAACGATCTGTCCACGCCGCATCCAGAGTTCCGCTTTGTCGGACTCAAGCCCGGAGATCGCTGGTGTCTTTGCGCCTTGCGCTGGCGGGAAGCCCTGGAGGCTGGGGTGGCGCCGCCGGTAGTGCTTGCGGCGACTCATATGGCGGCGTTGGAGGTGATTCCCTTCGAGGTGCTCCGGCGACATGCCTACACGGACTGAGCGCGGGGCTGCTCCGCGCACCTTACAGTCCGGCAACCCATTCCAGTAAAGCGTCCTGGGCGTCGCGGGCGGCGTCGGCATTGGGGTGGTTGATCATCAGCACCACGGCGTAACGATGGCCGTTGCGTGCCAGAACGTAGCCGGCAAGGCTGCGCACGTCGTTCAGCGTGCCGGTTTTGACGTGGGCAAAGCCCGCTGCGGGGCTATTCGGCAGGCGCCGACGGGCGGTGCCGTCCACCCCTGCAATCGGGAGTGAAGACATGAGTTCCGGCATCGTGCGGCTCTTCCAGGCCGCGAGCAGCAGGTGTCCGAGGGTGGTTGCGCTGATCCGTTCGCTGCGTGACAGCCCTGCGCCGTTTTCGACGACCAGCCCTGCGGTTTCGATCCCGTTAGCCGCGAGAGTGCGCTGGATCTGCCGGGCTCCAGCTGGGACGGAATCCTCCCCCGGCTCGGCCAGCGCGCCGAGCGTCGCCAATACTTGGCGGGCAATCACGTTGTTTGACCACTTGTTCATGTCCCGCAGTACTTCGGGCAGATTCGGCGACACCGTCTCGGCCAGCTGATGGGCGGTGGGGGGCGTCCGGCCGTCGCGAAAGCGGCCGCCGATCTCTCCGCCAAGCTCCCGCCAAAGGGTACGGAAAACGCCTTCGAACAGTCGGTCCGGCGGCAGTGGCGCCAAGTTCCAGTCGAAAGGCTCGGTGCAGCCCTGAGGCAGAGTGCCGTCGAGAGTCAGACGAACGCCGGCCGGCGTGTCGGTTTTTGAGGCGACCAGTTGCGCAAGAGGGTCGCCGCAGTTGCCGGTGCCGCCATTGATGGGATGTTTGATCCGGCTGTCCAGGGCGAGCCCGGCCGGTAGCGGATCGCTGCTTGCGAGGACTCCAGTCGCGGTCGGGATGAGGCGGACCCGAACGGCGCCGTAATCGACCGTCAATGCGTCGGCGCCAGCGTTGTAGGGACGCAGCGGGCGCAGGTCGAAGGCCGCCGGGTCGTGCGGGGGCAGTCGGAAGAAACTACGGTCGCCGACCACGTCGCCGGCGATGCGCCGGATGCCTTGGGTGCGCAACTCGCGCAGCAACAGCCACAGGCGCTCCCGCGAAAGGCGTGGGTCGCCGCTCCCAGTGATAAAGAGGTCTCCGTGCAAGGTTCCGTTGCGGATTTCGGCATCGCTGGCGAGTCGGGTCTTCCAGGTGAAGGCGGGTCCGAGGCGGTCGAGCGCAACGTAGGCGGTGACCAGCTTCATCACCGAAGCAGGGTTCATGGCGTCCTCGCTGCGGTGGGCGAGAAGCGGCACGGGTGCGTCCACGTCCTGGACAAGCAAGGCGCTGGCGCTGCGGGGGATTCCCGCCCGTGCTAGGCTGGCATCGAGCGCCGAAGGCCAGCCAGTGGCCCATGTGGGGCCGGCGAGGACTAGCAGGTAGAGGCTGCAGATCAGTGCTCGGAGTGGGATTTGCATCGGGCGGATGACAAGTTCGAAATGCGATTGGAGGGGGATTGGCGGGAGGCGATTATGCCGTCGCCGGTTCTTCTTCAGATGCTGCGTGACGAAAAAGGTCGCTTCGCGGTGCCGGAAGGGCTATGTCGGTGCCTTCAAAAATGCTCCTGAAATTTGATATTTTCCAATGCTGGCGCGGGTTTAGCGATGCAGGCCTTTTTTTGAGTGCGGGTTTTCGCTATACTCCGCGAGTTTTCCGTATTGCGATCTTCGAAGTCTCTTTTATTGAGGTTAGTGGGCCATGAGCTTGGATCAAAAAGTGGATGCGGGGCGACGCCAGCTGTTGCTGGTGACCTCGGCTGCGGGGGGCGTGGCCGTTGCGGCTACGGCCGTACCGTTTGTCGCGAGCCTGACGCCGTCCGAAAGAGCAAAGGCAGCCGGCGCGCCGGTTGAAGTGGATATCAGCAAGTTGCAGCCGGGTCAGATGATGACCGTCGAATGGCGCGGCAAGCCGGTGTGGATCATCAATCGCACCAAGGAAATGCTGGACTCGCTCAAGAAAACCGATGGCGAAGTCAGCGATCCGAACTCTGAGAAGCCGCAGCAGCCGGAGTATGCCAAGAACGAAGGCCGCTCGATAAAGCCGGAAATCTTCGTGGCGGTCGGCATCTGCACTCACTTGGGTTGCTCTCCCTCCGACAAGTTCAAAACCGGTGCCGAAAGCGGTGTCAGCGCCGACTGGCCCGGCGGCTTCCTGTGCCCCTGTCACGGCTCCACCTTCGACCTGGCCGGCCGTGTCTACAAGAACAAACCGGCGCCGGACAACCTCGAGATCCCGCCGCACAAGTATCTGGCCGACACCAAGATCCTGATCGGCGACGACGGAAAGGCATAAACGATGACCACCAAAGCTCAAGCCGTACTGGACTGGATCGACGCGCGCTTTCCGCTGACGTCGACCTACAAGGCGCACCTGTCTGAGTACTACGCTCCCAAGAACTTCAACTTCTGGTATTTCTTCGGTTCCCTGGCGCTGCTGGTGCTGGTGCTGCAGATCGTTACCGGCATCTTTCTGGTGATGCACTACAAGCCGGATGCTTCCCTTAATGCGTCCGGGGTGCCGGTGGCCTTTGCGTCCGTCGAGTACATCATGCGCGACGTGCCGGGCGGCTGGATCATCCGTTATCTGCACTCCACCGGTGCGTCGGCGTTTTTCGTCGTGGTCTATCTGCACATGTTCCGCGGTTTGCTCTACGGTTCCTACCGTAAGCCCCGCGAACTGATCTGGATTTTCGGTACCCTGATTTTCCTGGCGCTGATGGCCGAAGCCTTCATGGGCTACCTCCTTCCGTGGGGGCAGATGTCCTTCTGGGGTGCTCAGGTGATCGTTAACCTGTTCTCCGCGATTCCTGTCATCGGTCCCGATCTTTCCATCGTGATCCGTGGCGACTTCGTGGTGTCCGACGCGACGCTGAACCGTTTCTTCTCCTTCCATGTCATCGCCGTGCCGTTGATTCTGATCGGTCTGGTGGCTGCCCACATCGTTGCTTTGCACGAAGTCGGCTCCAACAACCCGGATGGTGTGGAGATCAAGAAGAAGAAGGGCGCCGATGGTCATCCGCTGGATGGCATCCCGTTCCATCCGTACTACACCGTCAAGGATATCGTCGGTGTGGTGGGCTTCCTGATCGTCTTCTCCTTCATCGTATTCTTCGCCCCCGAAGGCGGCGGTTACTTCCTGGAGTACAACAACTTCATTCCGGCCGATCCGTTGAAGACGCCGCCGCACATCGCTCCGGTCTGGTATTTCACTCCGTTCTACTCGCTGCTGCGTGCGATGGTGTGGCCGCTGTTCGGTCTCGATGCCAAATTCTGGGGCGTGGTCGCAATGGGTGGTGGGGTTGTCATCATTGCTTTCTTGCCCTGGCTTGATCGCAGCCCTGCAAAGTCGATCCGCTATCGCGGTCCGATTTTCAAGACGCTGCTGGCGATCTTCATTTTCGCCTTCGCGATCTTGGGCTTCCTGGGAACGAAGCCGCCTTCCTATGCCTTCTTCGGCGTCATTCCGGGCGCTCCGGTGGCTCAACTGTTCAGCCTGTACTACTTCCTCTTTTTCCTCACGATGCCGGTGTGGTCGAAGATCGACAAGTGCAAGCCGGTGCCTGATCGCGTGACCGGTTAATGAGAATGAATGCCATGAAAAAACTTTTGACTGCTCTGTTGTTCGCCCCGCTGCTTGCTGTGGCGAGCGGTCCCGAACTGCATCTGGACAAGGCGCCGGTTTCCACCGAGCCGGCAGCCCTGCAGAACGGTGCCAAGCTCTTCGTCAATTACTGCCTGAACTGCCATGGCGCAAGCTACATGCGCTACAACCGTCTACAGCAGATCGGTTTGTCCGAGCAGATGATCAAGGACAACCTGATGTTCACCGCCGACAAAATCGGCGAGCCGATGCGCATCGCAATGCAGCGTGACGAAGCCAAGGCTTGGTTCGGTGCAGCTCCTCCTGATCTGACGGTGGTCGCCCGCTCCCGCGCTTCCGAGTTCGGAAGCGGAGCGGACTGGCTCTACACTTACCTGCGCGGTTTCTATCGTGACAGCGAACGTCCGACTGGCTGGAATAACGTGGTCTTCGAAAACGTCGGCATGCCGCACGTTCTCTACGAGCTCCAGGGCGAGCAGATCGCCAAGATCAGCGAGCACGACGACGGTCACGGCGGCAAGACCAAGGAAATTCATATCGAGCAGGGCAAGCCCGGCAAGATGTCGAAGGAAGAATACGACAAGGCGGCAGCCGATCTCGTCTCCTTCCTGACATGGATGGGTGAGCCGATGGCGGAGACCCGCAAGAGCATCGGTACCTTTGTTATTGCATTCCTTGGCCTTCTCTTTGTCCTTTCCTATCTTCTGAAGAAGAATTACTGGAAAGACATCCATTAATCGGTAGGTCCTTTTTTGCCGATGCAGTCTCTTGCTGTCAATGAGCAAGGCGCACCACGCGCGAGGCGCGTGGTGCGCGATTCAGAGTATCCGTGGGGTAACACAACGATGATGAATTTGTATTCCGGAACGACAGATCCTTTTAGTCACCGGTGCCGTATCGTGCTCTTCGAAAAGGGCATGGATTTCCAGGTGATTGACGTTGATCTTTTCAACAAGCCGGAAGACATCGCTGTCATCAACCCGTACAACCGGGTTCCGGTACTGGTTGATCGCGACCTCGTTCTGTACGAGTCGAACATCATCAACGAGTATATCGACGAGCGTTTCCCGCATCCGCAACTCATGCCGCCCGACCCCATCATGCGTGCTCGGGCCCGTCAGTTGTTGCACACTTTCGAACTGGAGTTGTTCTCTCATATCGAAGCCCTCGAGAAGAACCCGAAGGGCGCCGAGAAGGAGCGCGCTCATGTGCGAGACCAGCTTACCCAGCTGGCGCCGATGTTTACCAAGCAGAAGTTCCTGCTGGGTGACGAGTTCTCGATGCTCGACGTGGCCATCGCGCCGCTCCTTTGGCGTCTCGATCACTATGGCATCGAGTTGCCGCGCTCTGCGGCGCCACTCATGAAATACGCTGAACGCATTTTCTGCCGTCAGGGGTTCATCGATGCGATGACTCCGTCCGAGAAGGTAATGCGGCGCTGATTGCAATGAAGGGGTGCTGACTTGCGCACGGCCCGGCGGTTTTTGGCCGTGCGTCAGTCGCCCCATCAACCCATACCCGGTTCTGTCCTTGGGCCGTATTTTCGGCTTTCACCGGAAGGTTCGCCCCCATGAGTGAAATCTCTACCAAGCCCTATTTGATCCGTGCCATTTTCGAGTGGTGTACCGATCAGGGGCTGACTCCTTATCTTGCCGTTGCGGTGGATAGGCACACGATGGTGCCGCGCCAGTTCGTTCAGGATGGTCAAATCGTCCTCAACATCAGTCCCGATGCAACTCAGAGTCTTGCTCTGGGTAACGAGTTGATCGCCTTTCAGGCGCGTTTCGGCGGCGTGGCCCAGAACATTTCGGTGCCGGTCGAAAACGTTTCGGCCATATATGCACGGGAAAACGGGCACGGCATGGCATTCGAGGCGTCCGTGCAGTCGTCCGACGAGGCGGAGCCGGAGGTTCATCGCGAGACGGCACTTGAAGCCCCCGCTTTGCAGCCTCACTCCAGCGAGTCGCCGGAGCCTCCGAAAGGCGGTCGAGGCTTTTTGAAACTCGTCAAATGAATTTCGCTGGCCCGCGTTTCGCTTGATCTTTCTCAGGGAGCGGAGTTGCTTGTTGGGCGTAAAGTTCTGCGTTATTTGAAGCTTCGAGGTGTATCGATATGGCAGCCATGGAATGGACAGACAAACTCGTTCTCGGTCTTGAGCCGATGGATCGGACCCACGTCGAATTCGTGGAGGCCTACAATCGTTTGCTGAACGTTTCGGGGGCAGCTTTGCTTGACGAGATGGACGCCTTCATCGCCCACTCGGTCGAACACTTCGATCAGGAGAACCGCTGGATGGAAAAGATCGGCTTTCCGGGCTGTCACAAGGCGGAGCACGATCGGGTTCTGGCGGTGTGTCGGGACGTGCGTAAGCGTATGGAGCGGGGTGACGACGCGCTTGGCAGGCAGCTGATCCAGGAACTGCCATTGTGGTTCGACAATCACGTGGCGACGATGGACGCGGCCCTGTCCGCCTACATCGAGTCGATCGGCTTCGATACGGTCACGGGTGAGGTTCGCAATCCACCCGTTGTTGGATGCGAGGAAGAGGCATCTGCCTGTTGCACGCCGCAAGCAGCCTCCGCTTCGTCGGTCGAACCGACCGCCGCGTAGCCGGGCTGGTTCGGCGCGCATCAAGGACGGCGCTGGTGCGATGAGTATCTTCGATCATCTCGCCGAAGCGCGCATTTCCAGGGCGATTGCCCAAGGGGAATTGTCCGGGCTGCCCGGTGAGGGCAGGCCGCTCGAGTTCGAGGACGATTGCCTCGTTCCTTCGGAGGTCCGGATGACCAACCGGATCCTTCGCAATGCCGGATACGTTCCTCCTGCGCTTGTCGAGTTGCGCGAATTGCGGGCGCTGGCCGATGCACTTGCTGCCGCGCGCGGCACTGCCGAAGCGCCGCAACTTGTGCGCCGGATGACTCGCTTATTGCTGCGAGTCGAAGCCGCAGGTCTTTCTCATGTTTCTGCGGCCATCGTTGCGCGTTTTCTTCCCGCTGCGCAAAAGGCTGCAGAGGCAACGCTCGGGACGGTAGCGCCCGAAAACAAAACACATCTTCGCTAAAGTCGTGATGCCCTGGTGACGATATCCCGTCACTTGCGTTCACGAGCCGGGTAGAAGATGTCATTTGTTCGAGTCAATAGTGGCGAAGTCGAAATCGGCCGCCCGGTGCCGTGGGCGCTCTATGACGATCGTAAGCAGCTCCTGCTGGCGCGGGGAGTGGTTGTCGAATCGGAAAATCAGAAGAAGGCGCTGATGGAGCGGGGCTTGTTCCGCAAGCTGCCGATCAGCGACACCCGCGTGAACACCGAGAGCGGCGAGAAATCTGCCGAAGATCAGTGTGCTTTTGACGAAATCAAGCTCGATATCGGCGACACCATGCAGCTTCAGGCCCAGGGCGATACCGGGCAGGCGCGCTACTACGTCAAGCTGATCGGCTTTCTCAAAGGCAAAAGCGTCATTGTTTCGACCCCGACCCAGGATGGCAAGGTGCTGTTGATGCGGGAAGGGCAGGGTTTTGTCGTGCGGATGTTCTCGGGGAAAAGCGTCTATGCTTTCGGGACGACAATTTACAAGGTGGCCAACGTTCCGTTTCCTCACCTGCACTTAAGCTATCCCGCGCAGGTTCGCGGATTGGTGGTGCGGCGCGGGGCGCGGGCGAGAGTGAACCTGATTTGCGCGGTGACGGGGGCGGATGGGCGTCCCCATGCGGCGTCACTGGTTGATTTGAGTACAGGCGGTGCGATGCTCACGGCCAAGGCGCCAATCGGTGTCAAAGACGACCGCATTTCGATCAAGTTTCGCGTAGTGGTCAGCGACGTCGAGCAATACCTGACCGTTCCTGCCGTGTTGCGCTCGGTGCATGCCACTGCCAGCACCGAAGGGGAGCCTTCGCTTGTGACCCACGGTGTGCAATTCGATAATCTGCCGCACGCAGAAGAAGTTGTATTGTCCGCGTTTGTCTATCGAATCCTCTTCGAAGAGACCGCCGAAGGTTGAATCCTAGGGATTGGGCTCGATCAGAAACGGAAAGTCCGGTTCGGGGCGCAGCCCGGTGACGATATCGGCGATCGCCTGCCCGGAGCCGCAAGCAAGTGTCCAGCCGAGGGTGCCGTGACCGGTGTTGAGGAACAGGTTGTCGATGCAGGTCCGGCCGATCAGCGGTACGTTGCTCGGTGTGGTCGGACGCAAACCACACCAATGCTCGGCGCGCGAAAGGTCTCCGACGCCTGGTAGGTGATCCTCCAGCCATGCAGCAATGGCTGCGCTGCGGCTTGGGTTCGGACTCAGGTCAAAACCGTTCAGCTCAGCAGTGCCGGCTACGCGTAGGTGATTGCCAAGGCGGGAGCAGACGACCCGGCGGGATTCGTCGGTGAGACTCAGGCGCGGGGCACGTTTCTCGTCAAGGATCGGCACGGTGATCGAATAGCCTTTGACCGGATAGATCGGCAGCTTGATTCCGAGCGGCCGGACGATTTGCGGGCTGTAGCTGCCCGCCGCGATCACGAACGCATCTGCACGCAACATGCCGGCACGCTGTTCCGCATCGAAGACGCGCACGCCGGCGATTTTTCCGTGAATGACATCAAAGGCCTGAATCGAATTGTTCAGGCAGAACTGGACGCCCGCTTCCTGCGCCTTCTTGGCGAGTGCCTTGCAGAACAGGTGCGCATTGCCTGTTTCGTCATCAATCCCGTGGAGCGCGCCAACGAGGCGGGGACGTAGCGCTGCGAGGGATGGCTCGAGCGCAATCGTCTGGTCGACATCGAGAATCTGACTGGCAATGCCGAACTTCTGGAGAAGTTTGAGCTTGGCGGGGAGGTGATCGAATTCTCGCCGGGTTTCGAAAAGATGGAGGATGCCGCCCTCGGCTGCTTCATATTCGATGCCGGTGCTCGCTCGGAGGGCGCGTAGTTCCTGACGGCTGTAGGTGGCGAGATGGGCGATGGCGGCGGTATTGCGGGCGGTACGTCCGGGGAGGCACTCCCGCAGGAAGGACAGAGCCCATCGCCACTGTTCCATCTCGGCGCGAGGGCGGAACAGCAGCGGCGCGTCATTGCGGCCCAGCCAGCGCAGTATGGTGGCCGGGGCCGATGGATTGGCCCAGGGTTCCGGATGGCTGACCGAGATTTGTCCGCCGTTGGCAAAACTGGTTTCCAGGCCGGGGGCGGGCTGGCGGTCTAACACCGTCACGTTGCAGCCAGCCTGGGCGAGATACCACGCGCTTGTGACGCCGGCGAGGCCGGCGCCGATTACCAAAACTTCCATGATGCCCTGCAAAGAATGATCCGGATCGAGCGGCGATAAGCCGCTTTTGAATCGAGGTCGCAATCATAAACGACGGAAGACCCTGATCCGGGCGATAATATGGCCCACTTTTACAGCCTTTTCCGGAGGTCCGATCCATGCGTCGAGTTACGCTCACCCAATTTCTCATCGAGCAGCAACGCAAAGGCCTGATGGGCGCCGATCTGCGTCTGCTGATGGAAGTCGTTGCCCGCGCCGTCAAAGCCATTGCCGTCAACGTCTCGAAGGGAGCCCTGGCCGACGTGCTCGGCGAAGCCGGCAGCGACAACGTGCAGGGCGAGGCCCAGAAGAAACTCGACGTCATTGCCAACGACATCCTTATCCAGGCCAACGAATGGGGCGGCCACCTTGCCGCGATGGCTTCCGAGGAAGTAGAGGAAATCCGCCCGATTCCCAACGACTATCCGCGGGGCGGTTTTCTGTTGCTGTTCGATCCCCTGGACGGTTCGTCCAACATTGACGTGAACATTTCCGTCGGCACCATTTTCTCGGTACTCAAGTGTCCGACAGGCGGAGCGGAGCCCACCGAAGCCGATTTCATGCAGCCGGGCACCGAGCAGGTGGCGGCGGGTTATTCGGTGTATGGCCCGTCCACACAGCTGGTTTTTACCATCGGCGACGGTGTGCATGGTTTTACCCTCGACCGCGAGATGGGCAGTTTCATCTACACCCATCCCAACATGAAGATTCCCGAAGACACCAAGGAATACTCCATCAACGCTTCCAACGCGCGTTTCTGGGAGGCGCCGGTGCAGCGCTACATCGGCGAACTGCAGGCCGGCAAGGAGGGACCCCGCGAGCGCGATTTCAACATGCGCTGGGTGGCCTCGATGGTTGCCGACGTTCACCGCATCCTGACCCGCGGCGGCATCTTCCTCTATCCGCTGGACAGCAAGATCAGAGCGCAGGGCGGCAAGCTGCGCCTGATGTACGAAGCCAACCCGATGGCGATGATCGTCGAGGAAGCTGGCGGCGCCGCCACGACCGGCCGCGAACGCATCCTCGATATCAAGCCGACCAAGCTGCATCAGCGCGTGCCGGTGATGCTCGGCTCGAAGAACGAAGTCGAGCGGGTCACCCGTTATCATCTGGAATCCTGAAGCTTCGGTTTTGCTGGCACGGGGCAGGTAGAATCCGCCCCGTGCCACTTCAAGCTTTCGTCCTTCGCATCGTCTTTTGCCTTCTGTCGCTATGGCTTGCCTTTGCTTCGGTGGGCGCAAGGGCGGCGGGTGGCGTCGAACTTGTCGTGCCGGACGAGTTGCGGCCGTTGCTCCTCAAGCACCTGGGTTTCCTGGATCGTCATCCTGAAGGAATCGACGCCGCAGGCCGGGTTGCCTTACTGCGTCGGGCGCGCAAGGAAATCGGCGAGATCCTCGCCACCGAAGGCTATTTCTCGCCTGCCATCGAAGGCGAGGACGGCGGCGACCCGACATTCCGCATTGTCGTCACGCCGGGCGTCCGTACTACTATCGCCAGCGTTCAGCTCGACTTCTCTGGAGATCTGACCCGCGACGAAGGCGATCGCTCGGCTCGCCTTGCTGCGCTGCGGGATGCTTGGGCGCTGCCGGTGGGGCAGCCTTTTCGTCAAGCCGACTGGGATGCCGCCAAACAGCGGCTGATCGATGCACTAAGCGCTCGCGATTACGCCGCCGCGTCGATCGCCGACAGCAGCGCCATCATCGATCCGAGCACGGCCAGCGCCAAGCTGAGTGTCGAAGTGGATTCCGGCCCGGCGTTCCGATTCGGTCCCCTCGAGATCAGCGGGCTCGTGGATTACGACCGCAGCCTGATCGAGCGTTATCGTCCGCCGGCCCCCGGCGAACCTTACAGCCTGGAGCGCCTGCTGCGGTTCCAGACCGCGCTGCAGAACACCACCTACTTCGCCTCGGTCGTCGTCGATATCGATCGCCAAAGCGCCACGCCCGAAGCTGCGCCGGTGCGGGTTCAGATCACCGAGGCCAAGCCTCGGCGGGTCGGCTTTGGCTTTGGCGTTAGCAGCAACACCGGCTATCGCGTCGAAACCAGTTACCGCGACGCCCATTTTTTCAATCAGGCTTACAACCTGGTCAGCGGTTTGCGCATCGAGCAGCGCCGCCAGCTCGGCTACGCCGACGTCTTTCTGCCGCCATCGCTGGATGGTTCTCTGGATAGCGTTGGCGTGCTTGCCGAGCACACCAACATCGCCGGCCTGCAGACGCAGCGCCAGTCCGTCGGGGTGGTTCGCACCATTCCGCGTGGCAAGATCGAAAGCCGCTATGCGCTCAATTACCAGCACGAAATCCTTACCCCCGACGGCAGTCTGCGCACCAGCCGCAGTGCGCTGACCGCCAATTGGTCGTGGACCCACCGAAGCGTCGACAACATTCTCGATCCGCGTCACGGCCACGTGCTCAACCTGCAGCTTGGCGGCGCGTCTCGGGCACTGCTGTCGGATCGCAACTTTGTTCGGCTGTACGGCCGCTACCAGCTGTTCCTGCCGGTCGTCGAGCGGGATGTGCTGATCCTGCGCGCCGAAGGCGGCATGACCGTTGCCGAATCCCGCGACGGCGTCCCACAGGATTTTCTTTTCCGGACCGGCGGGGCGCAGACCGTGCGCGGTTACGCGTATCAGAGCCTCGGCGTGAAGGATGGGAGCGCCACTGTCGGTGGGCGCTACCTCGCGGTGACCAGCGCCGAGTATGTTCATTGGTATCGAGGCGACTGGGGCGTGGCGGCCTTTGTCGATGCCGGCAATGCCAACGACGAGCGCAAGCTCTTCAAGATGAATCTCGGCTACGGCTTCGGGCCGCGCTGGAAAAGCCCGGCAGGCCCGATCGCCGTCGATCTTGCCTACGGTCAGGCCGATCACCGCCTGCGCCTGCAGTTTGCTGTCGCCATCGCATTCTGAAACGTATCGGCACAACTTTTGACGTGGCAGGGGCTCCAACTCGGAACGCGAACGATAACAATTACATTTCAAGGAACCGGGAGTCCCCATGCCCAATCGCCTCCAGCACGAAACCTCCCCCTACCTGCAGCAGCACGCAGACAACCCGGTCGACTGGTGGCCCTGGTGCGATGAAGCCTTGGCCCTCGCCCGCCGCGAAAATCGGCCCATCCTCCTGTCCATCGGCTACTCCGCCTGCCACTGGTGTCACGTCATGGCCCACGAATCCTTCGAGGACGTGGAGGTCGCCGCGCTGATGAACCGGCTCTTCGTCAATATAAAGGTGGATCGCGAAGAGCGCCCCGACCTCGATCAGATCTACCAGTCGGCCCATCAGCTGCTCGCCCGACGCAACGGCGGATGGCCGCTGACGGTGTTCCTGACGCCCGACGGCACGCCGTTCTTCAGCGGCACCTATTTCCCCAAAACGCCGCGCTACCAGTTGCCTGGATTTTCCGACCTGCTCGAACACATTGCCGGTGCCTTCCATGACCAGCGTGCCGCCATCGATGAGCAGAACGCCAGCCTGCGCGCGGCGCTCGCCTCGACCGGCGCAACCGGTCGCACCCATCGGTCGGATTTCACCTCCGCCCCAATGGGTGCCCTGCGCGATGCGCTGGCGTCCACCTTCGACGCCGACTACGGAGGTTTTGGGGACGCGCCCAAGTTTCCCCATCCCGCCGATCTCGATTTCCTGCTCCGAAACGACAACGCGCAAGCGCGTTCCATGGCGCTCACAACCCTGCGCCGGATGGCCGAAGGCGGCATTTTCGACCAGCTCGGCGGCGGCTTCGCGCGCTACAGCGTGGACCGGCGTTGGAGCATTCCCCACTTCGAAAAGATGCTCTACGACAACGGCCCGCTGCTCGCGCTCTATGCCGACGCCTGGGTTCTGACCGGCGATCCGTTGTTTGCCCGCGTCGCCGAACAGACCGTCGAATGGGTGCTGCGTGAAATGCGTCTGCCGGAAGGTGGCTTCGCCTCGTCGCTGGATGCCGATTCCGAGCACGAGGAAGGTCGTTTCTACGTCTGGGACAAGGCCGAGGTGCGTCGTCTCCTCGATTTGCGGGAGTTCCACGTTCTGTCCCGTCATTATGGTTTGGCGCGTCCGCCCAATTTCGAGGGGCACCGCTGGCACTTTCACATTGCCGAGCCGCTGGCCGATGTGGCCGCCAACCTCGGCATGGACGAGGCCGAAGCCGCTGGCTTGCTTGCCAGCGCCCGTGCCCGGCTCATCGCCAGTCGGAATGCCCGCGTCCGACCCGGTCGGGACGACAAGTTGCTGGTCAGCTGGAATGCCCTGATGATCCACGGCTTGATCCGTGCCGCGCGGGTCTTCGATCGCCCCGACTGGCTGGCTGCCGGCACTGTTGCCATCGACTTCATCCGCGACACCTTGTGGCGCGATGGACGTCTGCTCGCCACCTATAAAGACGGTCGGGCCCATCTCGACGCCTATCTGGACGATCACGCCTACCTCATCGCGGCCCTCATCGAAAGCCTGCAGGCCCGATTCCGCCCGGTGGACCTGGAATTCGCCGAGGATCTTGCCGATGCGCTGCTCGATGACTTCGAAGATCGGGCCGGCGGCGGCTTCTACTTCACACGTCACGACCACGAAGCGCTGATCCATCGTCCGAAAAGCGGGCACGATGGAGCCATGCCATCCGGCAACGGCATTGCGGCCCAGGCGCTTGGCCGGCTTGCCCAGCTCACCGGAGAAACGCGTTATCTGGCCGCCGCCGAGCGTACCCTCCAGGCCTACTATCCGGCGCTGAATGCCAGCCCTACCGGCTTTGCCAGTCTTGTCGGCGCGCTCGCCGAACAGCTTATGCCACCATCGCTCGTGGTGCTGCGCGGACCCGCGGTCGATCTGCCCGAATGGCAGCGGATGTTCGACGCGGCTTATCGGCCCGGCGTTCTTGCGCTGGCCCTGCCAGTCGGCTTGCGCGGCCTGCCGCCGACACTCGACAAAGCTGCCGGCGACGCCGTCAACGCGTGGCTCTGCAGCGGCGTTAATTGCCTGCCACCCGTCTCCGCCTGGGCAGACCTTGAAGCGGAACTGAATAGAATTGGCAAACCCGCGGGCGCGGTCTAGACTCCGCACCAGCTTTACCTGCCACACAACCCGAGAGGATCACCATGAAGAAACTCCTTGCTGTTGCCGCCATCGCCGGTCTGATGGGCTCCACCCTGGCCCTCG
>CALMXT010000201.1 GCA_937871125.1 uncultured Zoogloea sp.
CGCGCGGCAACCTCGCTCATTTCTCCCAGCCCGAACAGAAAATCGACGCCCTCGCTCTTCGCGTAGCCGCCGATCTCGTCGTGGTACTGAAAACTCTGTTCGCCGATCTCGCCCATGTCGCCGATCACGAGGATCTTGCGGCCCGGCGTGGCGGCCAGCACCGCGATGCCGGCGCGCATGGAATCGGGGTTGGCGTTGTAACTGTCGTCGATGACGACGGCGCCGCCGGAACCGCGGCACAGATGCAGACGACCGGCAGTGCCGGTGTAGCCGCCCAGCCCTGCCGCTACCGCAGCGAGGGTCGCGCCCGCGGCCAGGCAGGCGGCCGCAGCGGCCAGCGCATTGCGCACGTTATGCTGGCCCGGCACCTGCAGACGGAACTGCGTTTCGCCCTGCGGCGAGGTCAGCATCACGTCGCTTGCAAAGCCGTGACTCACGCACTGCGCAGTCACATCGGCCCCGGCCGACAGACCGAAGGTCAAGACCCGGCGACCGGCGTTGAGCGCCTTCCAGTAACCGGCGAAGGCGTCGTCGGCGTTGATCACCGCGACGCCGTCCGACGCCAGTCCGTCGTAGATGGCCCCCTTCTCCCGAGCCACTTCGTTGATGCTTCCCATGCCCTGCAGGTGCGCCCGTTGGGCATTGTTCACCAACGCCACCGTAGGCCGCGCCAGACGGGTGAGATAGGCGATTTCGCCCGGATGGTTCATCCCCATCTCGATCACCGCCGCGCGGTGGTTGCCCGACATGCGCAGGAGCATCAGCGGCAGGCCGATGTCGTTGTTCAGATTGCCCTTGGTTGCCAGCACCGCGAGGTCGGCGTCGAAGCCATCGATGCGGGCCTGGGCGCGCAGGATGGCTGCGCACATTTCCTTGACCGATGTCTTGCCGTTGCTGCCCGTCACCCCGATCAGCGGCAGTTCGAAGCGCGCCCGCCAGCCGGCGGCAAGCCGGCCAAGACCGATGCGGGTGTCGTCGACCACCAGCAAAGGCAGCGGCACCGGATTGGCGGCGGCCCAGGCGCGGTCGACCATCGCCGCCACGGCGCCCTGGCCCGCCACCGCGGCAACAAACTCATGGCCGTCGAAACGGTCGCCGCGCAAGGCCACGAAGAGCTGCCCGGACTGGATGGCCCGCGAGTCGGTACTGACCGACTGGAAGGACACGTTTCCGCCCACCGCGGTTCCGCCGGTTGCCAGCGCGGCCTCCTGGAGATCCATCATGAAAGTGCTCCCTGGGCGTTATTCCAGGCTTCGAGGGCTGCGCGGGTCTGCTCGACATCCGAAAAAGGGTGACGGACTTCGTTGATTTCCTGATAGGGCTCGTGCCCCTTGCCGGCAACGACGATCACGTCGTCGGCGGCGGCGGCGAGAATCGCACTGCGGATCGCCTCGGCCCGGTCGGGAATGGTCGTGACCCCGTCGTCGCAGCCGGCAAGGATGTCGCGCAGAATGGCCTGCGGATCTTCGCAGCGGGGATTGTCGCTGGTCAGCACGACCCGATCGGCGAGGCGGCTGGCCACTTCGCCCATCAGCGGACGCTTGCCCGGATCGCGGTCGCCACCGCATCCGAAAACGCAGACGAGGCGACCGTCGCGGGCGGTAGCGGTGGGCCGCACGGCGGCCAGCACCTGCTCGAGCGCGTCGGGCGAATGGGCGTAATCGACCACCACCAAGGGCTCACCGACCCCGCCGAGCGTCTGCATGCGTCCGAGAGGCGGCGTCAGATCCTCGGCCACCGTGGCGGCCTCTTCCAGCGAAAAGCCCGACGCCATCAGGGTGCCAATGACCGCCAGCAGGTTGGAGACGTTGAACTGCCCGACGAGGTTGGGCGACAGATCGGCCGAGTCTCCCGCGCACCGGGCGGTGAAGCGGATACCCGCGGCAGTCGTCGTCAGCTTGTCGGCAACGATCGCCCGATTGACCGGCGCGGCGTCGGCGTTGGTGGCATTCAGGGTGTAGCCGATGACCTGCATACCTTTTCCGGCGAGGCGCCGGGCCTGCTCCATACCAAAGCGGTCGTCGAGATTGAGCACCACGGCCTTGAGGCCCGGCAGGTCGAACAGCCGGGCTTTGGCGGCAGCGTAACGCTCCATGTTGCCGTGATAGTCGAGGTGATCGCGGGTCAGGTTGGTGTGCACCGCGACGTCGAAACAGAGGCCGTTGAGGCGCTCCTGGTCGAGGCCGATGGAAGAGACTTCCATCGCCGCCACGTCGGCCTTCGCGGCGCGGAAATCCGCCAAGGTGCGGTGGAGGGTCAGGCTGTCGGGCGTGGTGTTGATGCTCGCCTTCAGAGCGCCGGGAAAGCCGATGCCGAGCGTGCCGATGACCCCGCATTTGCGACCGAGCACCGTGAAGGCGCGGGACAGCCACTGGGTGACGGATGTCTTGCCGTTGGTCCCGGTCACACCGATCAGCCACAGGGATTCGGACGGGCGGCCATAAACCTCGTGTGCCAGATAGCCGGACAGGGCAGCCAGCCCCTCCACCGGCAGATTCGGCACCTGCAGGTCGGTGTCCCACACATAGCCGCTGCACTCCCACAGCACCGCGGCGGCGCCGGCATGAACGGCATCGACAATGAAACGGCGGCCATCGACCCGATGCCCCGGGCAGGCCAGGAAGATGTCTCCGGCACGAATCTGGCGTGAATCGACGCACAGCCGACTCACCTCAACGCCGGCAGCAGCCAGCCCGGCGAGAACATCCAGAGCTTTCTGACGGGCGCTGACGATGCTCACATGGCCTCCCGCACGACTGCCGTGGGGCTCGTAACCCCTTGACGCGCCACCTGAAGCGGCTTGAGCGGTGCGTCCGCCGGCACGCCGAGGGTGCGCAGCGCACCGCCGGTGACCTGGGCGAAGACCGGCGCGGCCACGTCGCCGCCATAGTGTTTACCGTTGGTCGGCTCGTCGATCATCACGGCGACGATCAGGCGCGGATCGGAAATCGGGGCGATGCCGACGAACGAGGCGACATATTTGTTGGCGTAGTGCCCACCCACAAGCTTCATCGCGGTGCCGGTCTTGCCCCCGACGCGATAGCCGGGCACGTTGGCCTGCTGGGCCGTGCCGCCGGGCTGCACCACCATTTCGAGCATCTGGCGCACTTCGCGCGCAGTCTGCGGGGAAAACACCCGCGTGCCATGGATCGGCGGCGTATCGACGCGGGACAGCGACAAGGGCACGACATCGCCGTCACGGGCGAACACCTGATAGGCGTTGGCCATCTGCATCAGACTCACCGAAATGCCGTGACCATAGGACATGGTCGCCTGCTCGATCGGACGCCAGCTCTTGGCCGGACGCAGACGCCCGCCGACCTCGCCGGGGAAACCGAGCTTGAGCGGCGACCCGAAGCCGAGATCGTCGAACATCTTCCACATCGTTTCAGGCGGAAAGGCCAGCGCCATCTTGGCGGCGCCGATGTTGGACGACTTCTGGATCACCTGGGCAACCGTCAACGCGCCATGGGGGTGGGCGTCGGAAATCGTCGCCGAGCCGATGGTCATACGCCCCGGAGCGCAGTTGATGATCGTACTGGCCGTCACCTTGCCCTTTTCCAAAGCGAGCGCCGCAGTGAAGGGCTTCATCGTCGAACCCGGCTCGTAGGTGTCGGTCAGCGCGCGGTTGCGCAGTTGATCGCCGGTGAGCTTGACGCGGTTATTGGGGTTATAGGTCGGTGCGTTGGCGAGGGCGAGAATCTCGCCGGTCTTGGCGTCGATCACCACCACGCCACCGGCTTTGGCCTTGTGGTCGACCATGGCCTGCCTGAGCGCGGCGTGGGCGAGATATTGGATCTTGTTGTCGATGGACAACGCGACTTCCCGACCGTCCTGCGGCAGCCGGATCGACTGAACGTCCTCGACGACGTTGCCGCGACGATCCTTCACCACCCGACGGGAGCCCGGTTTGCCGGCCAGCGCCGACTCGAACGCGAGCTCGATGCCTTCCTGCCCCTTGTCGTCCACGCCCGTAAAGCCCAGCACATGGGCCATCACGTCGCCGCCTGGATAGAAACGGCGGTATTCCCGCTGATCGTGGATGCCCGGCAGCTTGAGGGCGGAAATCCGCTCGGCGAGTTCCGGCGACACCTGGCGCTTGAGATAGACGAAATCCTTGTCGACACCCAGTTTCTGATTGACGTCCTGGACCGACATCTCGAGCAATGCGGCAAGCTGACGGGTCTGCGACGGAGTCAGGCGAGCATCCTCGGGGATTGCCCAGATCGACTTGACCGGCGACGACACGGCCAGCACGTCGCCCTGTCGATCGGTGATCTTTCCGCGGGTCGCCGGCATCTCGAGGACGCGGGCGTAACGGGACTCGCCCTTGGCCTGCAGAAATTGATCGTTCACGCCCTGCAGATAGACCGCCCGCCCGACCAGCGCGGCCGAGCCGCCCAGCAGGCACAGCAGCACGAAGCGCGAGCGCCAAGCCGGCAGCTCCGAACGTAACAGGGGATTGTGGTTGAAGGTGACGCCCTTCTTTGCCTTCGTCATGGCCGCTCCTCGATGGCGATGATCTGCCCTGGCAGAGGTGGGCGCATCGCGAGTTTTTCGCGAGCGAGTTTTTCAATACGGGAATGGGCCGCCCAGGTGCTTTGTTCAAGCTGCAACTGGCCCCACTCGACCTCCAGTTGCAAGGAGCGCTGCTGCTCCCGCTCCACGGCGGCGTAGAGTTTGCGAGCCTGGTGCTGGGATGCGACCACACCCAGGCTGCTTGCCACTACGAGCATCACGAGAAATCCGGCCAGACGTGCCATGACTCAGGTATCCAGCCGCTCGGCGACGCGCATCACGGCACTCCGCGAACGCGGGTTGGCCGCCACTTCGTCGTCCGACGGACGCAAGGCCTTGCCGACCAAGGCCAGCTTGGGTTTGGGCATATCGACCGCACGCACCGGCAGACGAGCCGGAAGCTGCGGCGGCCGCGACGCATCGCGCATGAAACGCTTGACGATGCGGTCCTCAAGGGAGTGAAAGCTGATCACAACCAGTCGACCTCCGGTCGCCAGCGCTGCCACAACTTGCGGCAGGACTAGCGACAGCTCCTCAAGCTCTTGATTGATGAAAATCCGTAGAGCCTGGAAGGTGCGCGTCGCAGGGTGCTGGCCCGGCTCGCGTGTCCAGACCGTTTTTTCCACGATCGCGGCAAGCTGTCCAGTGGTTGCAACATGCCCCTCTGTCCTAGCAGCAACAATCGCCTTTGCAATCTCATAAGCAAACCGTTCTTCACCGTATTCCCTCAGCACCCGGGTTATGTCGGCGACCGGCGCATCCGCCAGCCACTCCGCCGCGGTCATCCCGCGGCTTGTATCCATTCGCATGTCGAGCGGTGCGTCGAAACGGAAACTCATGCCCCGCTCCGCCTCGTCCAGCTGGGGAGATGAAACCCCCAGATCGAGCAGAACGCCGTCCACCCGCTCTACCTTCCGCTCGGCAAGCGCTTCGGCAAACTCCGAAAACGGCGCATGCACCAACTCGAAACGCGGATCTTCGAGCGCCTCGCCGGCAGCCACCGCCACCGGATCGCGATCGAAAGCAATCAATCGGCCGTTCGGCCCCAACTGCGCCAGCACCGCCCGGCTGTGTCCACCGCGACCGAAGGTTCCGTCCACGTAAACACCGTCCGGCTTGATAGCCAGCGCATCCACTGCCTCTTTGAGCAGCACCGTGATGTGCAGCGCGGCGCTCACAGCGGCAAGGTTTCCCAGCCTGCAGGCATCAGCTCGGCACCCAGGGCGAAGATCGCCTCCTGCTGCTTCTGCCAGCCCGCATCCGACCAGAGTTCAAAGTGATCCCCCTGCCCCACCAGATGCACCTGCTTTTCCAATTGCGCAAAG
Organism: uncultured Zoogloea sp.; assembly: GCA_937871125.1. Lineage (GTDB taxonomy): Bacteria > Pseudomonadota > Gammaproteobacteria > Burkholderiales > Rhodocyclaceae > Zoogloea. The sequence goes on from CALMXT010000201.1 coordinate 5,844, forward strand.
TTGCGAAGTTCCGGAGCGATCAGCACACGACCCGCCGAATCCATCTCCTCATCGCGGGCGAAGCCGACGAGAAGACGCTTGAGCAAGGCGGAATGCTGTTCGAGGCTCGACCCGGCAAGCACCTTGTCGCGGATCGGCTCCCAGGCAGGAGCGGGATAGATCAGGAGGCAGCGATGGGGGTGAGCAGTCAGAACCAGTTCGTTTCCGGCGATCTTGGCGAGCGCGTCCCGATGCCGCGCCGGTATCGCCAGGCGACCCTTCGCATCGAGAGTGAGCGCTGCTGCGCCTTGAAACATGACTACCCCACTTTTTAACCTGGACGAACCGGAAAAACTCACTTTTTCCCACTTTCATCCACTTCATCCCACTTTAGAGCAAAAGGGATACCCGGTCAACTTGACCAAAATGCAAATCTCTTTTGGACACAAGCACTTAGATGTTTGAAGGTGCCACGTAAGAAATCCGCTTACAAATCAATGCCGGTAGAAAGCATTGCAAAAGTGTCGGATTAATTGGGGAAGCGCCGGGGCCGGCAACAGGAAAACATCAGGCTTCAAGGCAGGCAAACGCAAAAGAATGTTACGCGGCCAAACAGGCCACGCCAAAAGCTTGCCACGTGGGAAAAAGTGGGCGACGAAATGGGAAGTTCGCCGATAAGCCGGGTTCTGTCGAGCGGACCGGCAAAAACCGATCCGCCGGGCAATCATTCCTCTGGTCGACGCGTTGCCGCGCCGCTCAAGCAGCCTACCCGGGGACTCCGCGAGCAGCGTCAACGTCCCCCTATTTGGCCTTG
>CALMXT010000202.1 GCA_937871125.1 uncultured Zoogloea sp.
TTCTGGTCGTCGTAGGGGCCGATCCATTCGGCGGCGTCGATGGTGCCTTTTTCGAGCGCCGGGTAGATGTCGCCGCCGGGAATCTGCTGGGGCACCACGCCAAGCTTGGCGAGCACCTGGCCGGCAAAGCCGCCGCAACGGAACTTGAGACCCTGCAGGTCTTCGACGGTCTTGATCTCCTTGCGGAACCAGCCGCCCATCTGGGCGCCCGTGTTGCCGCAGGGGATGTTGTGGATGTTGTAGTCCTTGAAGAACTCGCGGAAAAGTTCGAGGCCGCCGCCGTCCATCATCCAGGCGCTTTGCTGACGGCTGTTGAGACCGAAGGGAACGGCGGTTTCGAAGGCGAAGGTGGGATCCTTGCCGATGTAGTAATAGGAGCAGGTATGGCCGCATTCGACGGTGCCATCCTTGACCGCATCCATTACGCCCGGGCCCGGAACAATTTCGCCGGCCGCGAAAACCTGGATCTGGAACTTGCCGCCGGTGGCGGCGGCGACGCGCTTGGCCACCACATCGGCACCGCCGAAGATGGTGTCAAGGCTTTTGGGGAAGCTCGATGCCAGGCGCCATTTGATGGTCGGCAGATCGGCCGCGAGGGCGGGGGCCGCCACCGCACCGACGGCGATACCGGCGCTGGCCTTTTTCAGGAATGAACGTCGTTCCACTTTGTCTCCTTTGTTGTCGTTGCTGCGAGTGGTGAGTCGATTATTCATGAGCCCCCGGAGGCCAGACAGTAAGGAAAACCCTATGCTGCCGTGCCGCAAAAAGACGGCTCGATCCCTGAGTGCCCGCGGGCCCGGGACGGGCTCGCGGTGGAGGGCAGAGCCTATTTCTTGGTGCTGGCAGTACCGTGACGGGCAGCCTGCATGAAGTTGTCGAAGCGGTTTTCGGCCACTGCGAACCACTGCAGTTCTTCGTCGCGGAATTTTCTCCAGTGCTCGTAGATCTTCTTGAACTTCGGATTCTTGGCCGCGGTTTCGTTGTAGATCTCGTTGGTGGCCTTGTAGGCGGCCGCCATCACGTCGTTGGGGAAGGGCCGCAGCTGGGTGCCGGCGCCGATCAGCTGCTTGAGCGCATGGGGATTGCGGGCGTCATAGCGGGCCTGCATTTCGGCATGGGCGAAGAGGCAGGCATCCTCGAGGATGGTCTGGTATTCCTTCGGCAGCTCGGCGAACTTCTTGGCGTTGACGTACATCGAGAGCTGGGCGCCGCCTTCCCAGAAACCCGGGTAATAGTAGTACTTGGCGACGCGCTGGAAGCCGAGCTTGAGATCGTCGTAAGGCGCGACCCATTCGGCGGCGTCGATGGTGCCTTTTTCGAGCGAGGCGTAGATGTCGCCGGCGGGAATCTGCTGTGGCACCACGCCCAGCTTGCTGAGCACCTGGCCGGCGAAGCCTCCGATGCGGAACTTGAGCCCCTTGAGATCCTCGACGGTCTTGATTTCCTTGCGGAACCAGCCGCCCATCTGGGTGCCGGTGTTGCCGCAGGGGATGTTGTGGATGTTGTAGTCCTTGAAGAACTCGCGCAGCAGTTCAAGGCCGCCACCGGCCAGCAGCCAGGCATTGTGCTGGCGGCTGTTGAGACCGAAGGGAATGGCGGTGTCGAAGGCGAAGGTGGGGTCTTTGCCAATGAAGTAATACGAAGCGGAATGGCCGATTTCGACGGTACCGTCCTTGACTGCGTCGAGTACGCCGGGGCTGGGCACCAGTTCGCCGGCGGCGAAGAGCTGGATTTGGAACTTGCCGCCGGTGGCGGCCGCCACGTGCTTGGCTACGGTTTCGGAGGCGCCGAAGATGGCGTCAACGGTTTTCGGGAAGCTCGATGCGAGCCGCCACTTGATGGCCGGCAGTTCGGCCGCCATGGCGGGCGCGGCCACTGCGCCGACAGCAAGGCCGGCGCCGGCCTGTTTCAGGAAAGAACGCCTTTCCATGATGTTTCCTCTTCTTTCTGTTTGACGGACGGAAAAACGAAAATGGGTGTGGCCGGATCAGGCGCCGGCGACGGTCATGCGGTCGACGAGAATCGAGCCGCAGTGCTTGGAGCCTCGTACCAGCACGTCGGAGCCGATTTCGCGGATGCCCATCAGCATGTCCTTCAGATTGCCGGCGATGGTGATCTCGTGTACCGGATACTGGATGACGCCGTTCTCGACCCAGAACCCGGCGGCGCCGCGGGAGTAGTCTCCGGTGACGTAATTGACGCCGTGGCCGAGCAGTTCGGTGACGAGGAGTCCGCGGTCCATCTGTTTGATCAGGCCGTTCAGGTCGTACTGGCCGGGCTTGACCAGCAGGTTGTGGCTGCCGCCGGCGTTGCCGGTGGTCTGCATGCCGAGTTTGCGGGCCGAGTAGGTGCTGAGGAAGTAGCCCTGCAGCACGCCGTCGGTGATGATCTCGCGATCCCTGGTGGCGACGCCGTCGTCGTCGAAGGGGCTGCTGGCGAAAGCCTTGGCGAGGTGCGGACGCTCGGAAATCTGGATGTGCGGGCGGAAAACCGGCTTGCCCAGGCTGTCTAGCAGGAAGGTGGATTTACGATACAGCGCACCGCCGCTCACCGCATGCACGAAGGCGCCGATCAGTCCGGCGGCCAGCGGCGCTTCGAACAACACCGGCACTTCGCAGGTGGGAATCTGGCGTGCCCCCAGGCGGGCCAGCGCGCGGCGGGCGGCAAAGGTGCCGATCTCGTCGGCGGGGGCCAGGTCGGCCGGGTCGCGCTTGGTGGTGTACCAGTCGTCCCGCTGCATGTCGTCGCCTTCGCCGGCGATCACGGAGCACGAAAGATAGTGCCGCGAACTGGCGTAGCCGCCCATGAAGCCCAGGCTGTTGGCCGAGATGAAGTGGGACTCCTGCATCGAGATGCTGGCCCCTTCCGAGTTGCTGATCTCGGGGCTTACCGCGAAAGCCGCCCGCTCGCAGCGGCGAGCGATCTCGATGGCTTCCTCGACGGGGATCTTCCATGGGTGGTAGAGATCGAAATCCGGCGATTCCTTTGCCAGCAGCGCTTCGTCCGGCAGGCCGGCAGCCGGGTCGGGGGCGGTGAAGCGGGCGATGGAGACGGCCGCGTCGACGGTGGCCTTCAGGGCGTCTTTCGAAAAATCGGAGGTGCTGGCGTAACCGCGTTTCTGGCCGTCGTAGATGGTGACGCCGACGCCTTTGTCGCGGTTGTATTCGATGGTGTCCACCTCGTCGCGACGAACGGTGACGGACTGGCCGAAGCCCTCGGAGACATCCACCTCGCAGGCGCTTGCGCCGCGCTTGCGGGCGAACTTGAGAATGTCTTCGGCGATGGTCTTGAGCTTGTCCTGACTGAAGCTGAAACGATTGTCGGCCATGGCTTTAGGGGTTGGGGCGGAGGCTAAAGGCTATAATCTTACCCTTACAGAGCACTTCACGCGCCCAGATGGCCAAGCACAAACACAACCCAGACGAAGAATACGACGGCCCGAGCAAGTCGCAGTTGAAGCGCGACAGCACCGCACTGCAGGATCTTGGCCGCGAACTGGCCGAACTTGGCAAGGAACGGCTGGCTCGCGTTCCGATCGACGAAGACCTGCGCGATGCCGTCAAGGACTATCAGCGCTTCACGGCTCACGAGGCCCGTCGGCGCCAGTTGCAATATATCGGCAGGCTCATGCGCAACGTCGATCCTGAGCCGATCCGTGCGGCGCTGGATGCCTTCAAGGGCGTCTCGGCCGTCGAAACGGCGCGCATGCATCGCCTCGAAAACCTGCGCGCACGTTTGATCGAAGACGAAAAGGCGCTGCACGATATCGCCGAAGCCTATCCCGGCGCCGATTTGCAGCAGATCCGCGTGCTGCGCCGCAACGCGATCAAGGAAAAAGAAGCCGGCAAGCCGCCGCGTGCGTTCCGTGAGTTGTTCCGTGTCTTGCGCGAGCTGGAAACCGGCGGTGCCGACGATGAAGCCGAAGGTCTCGACGGCGGTATCGAGGAAGAAGCATGAGTCATCCCTTGAAGATCGGCCTCGTTTCCATCAGCGACCGCGCTTCCAGCGGCGTCTATGAAGACAAAGGCATTCCGGCCTTGCAGGAATGGTTCGGTCGGGCTTTGGCGTCGTCGTGGACGATGGAAACCCGGCTGATCCCCGACGATCAGGCCAGCATCGAGGCGACCCTGATCGAATTGTGCGACGTCGCGGGCTGCCATCTGGTGCTCACCACCGGCGGCACCGGCCCGGCGCCCCGCGACGTGACGCCGGAAGCCACGCTGGCCGTGGCCCACAAGGTGATGCCCGGCTTCGGCGAGCAGATGCGTCAGATCAGTCTGGCCTTCGTCCCGACGGCGATCCTGTCGCGGCAGGTGGGTGCGATTCGCGGCCGGTCGCTGATCCTCAATCTCCCAGGCCAGCCCAAAGCCATCGCCGAAACCCTCGAAGGCTTGAAGGACGCCGACGGCAAGCAGAAGGTGCCCGGCATCTTCGCCGCAGTGCCCTACTGCATCGACCTTATCGGCGGCCCGTATGTGGAAACCAACGAGGCGGTAGTGAAGGCTTTCCGCCCGAAGTCGGCGATCCGTCCCCAGGCCTGAGCGGCCGGTCGCCGGTATCAGGCTCCGCCGATGACGGTGCGCAGGCCCGCCCGGGCAATCAATCCGAGCACCGCGCAGTTGAGCGCCACCGTCATCCAGAACACCCGCCGGAACGAAGCTTTGCGGGTCTTGTGGCGGTACTTGCGTTGTGCGATCAGAGCCCCCGGCCAGCCGCCGAT
>CALMXT010000203.1 GCA_937871125.1 uncultured Zoogloea sp.
ACGGCGCCGACTGCGTCTATCTCGGTTTCAAGGACGCCACCAACGCCCGCAACTTTTCGGGCCTCAACTTCGACGACAAGGCCCTTGCCGAAGGCATCCGCTATGCCCACGCCCGTGGCCGCAAGGTGCTGCTGGCGCTCAACACCTACCCCCAGGCCGACAACTGGCCCCGCTGGACGGCCGCCGTCGATCGCGCTGCCGACTTCGGCATCGACGCGGTGATCCTCGCCGACCCCGGCCTGATGGCCTACGCCCGCAAAACCCACCCGCAGCTGCGTCTGCATCTCTCGGTGCAGGGCTCGGCCACCAGCTACGACGCGATCAACTTCTACTTCGAACACTTCGGCATCGCCCGCGCCGTGCTGCCGCGGGTACTCTCCCTGGCCCAGGTCGAACAGGTCATCGCCAACACCCCGGTCGAGATCGAAGTCTTCGGCTTCGGCGGGCTGTGCGTGATGGTCGAGGGGCGCTGCGCCCTGTCGGCCTTCGCTACCGGCGAATCGCCCAACTGCAACGGTGCCTGCTCGCCCGGCAAGTTCGTGCGCTGGGAACAGACGCCCAAGGGCATGGAAACCCGCCTCAACGGCATCCTGATCGACCGCTTCGCCGACGGCGAACGGGCCGGCTACCCCACCCTGTGCAAGGGCCGTTTCGACGTCAATGGCGAAACCTATTACGCCATCGAAGAGCCCACCAGCCTCAATACCCTCGAAATGCTGCCCGAGCTGGCCCGCGCCGGCATCTCCGCCATCAAGATCGAGGGCCGCCAGCGCAGCCCCGCCTACGTCGCCCAAGTGACGAAAGTGTGGCGCGCCGCCATCGACCGCCTGCAGGCCGACGAAGCGCCCTTCCGCGTCGAAGCCGCCTGGATGGCCGAACTCAACAAGGTTTCCGAAGGCCAGAGCCACACCCTCGGCGCCTACTACCGCCCCTGGAAGTGAGCGCAAAGCCATGAAGCACACCCAACTCGCCCTCGGCCCCCTGCTCTACTACTGGCCCCGTCAGGCCACCTTGGCTTTCTACGCCGACATGGCCGACGCACCGATCGACACCGTCTACCTCGGCGAAACCGTCTGCTCCCGCCGCCACGAACTGCGCCTTGCCGACTGGCTCGACGTGGCCGAAGCCTTCGCCGACGCGGGCAAGGAAGTCGTGCTGTCCAGTCAGGTGCTGGTCGAATCCGAATCCGACCTCAAAACCTTGCGCCGGATCGTCGACAACGGCCGTTTCCGCGTCGAAGCCAACGACATGGGCGCCGTGCACCTCCTCACCGGCGGCGACCACCCGGCCCGCAACTGGATCGCCGGCCCCACCCTCAACATCTTCAACCCCGTCACCCTCGGCATGTTCGCCGACCTGGGCGCCACCCGCTGGGTCGCCCCGCCGGAGATGTCGCGCCGGCAGATCTCCGATCTGCGCGCCGGCCTCGCGCGGGACATCGAAGTGGAAATCTTCGCCCACGGCCGCCTGCCGCTGGCCTACTCGGCGCGCTGCTTCACCGCCCGCCACTTCAATCTGCAAAAAGACACCTGCGAATTCCGCTGCCTCGAATTCGCCGACGGCATTCCGCTCAAGACCCGCGAAGGCGCCCCCTTTCTCACCCTGAACGGCATCCAGACCCAATCCGCCCACGTGCACACCCTGCTCGGCGACCTGCCGGCCATCGTCGCCGACGGCATCGACATCCTGCGCATCAGCCCCCAGGGCGAACACACCGGCGCGCTCATCCGCCTCTTCCGCGACGCCCTCGACGGCATCCAAACGCCGGGCGACGCCCTCGACAAGGCACGCCCGCTGCTCCCCGAACGCCCCTGCAACGGCTTCTGGCACGGCCGGCCGGGCGTCGAACAATTCGTCACCGCCTGAACTGCGAAGCCCCATGCCACTCCCCGCCTTCATCCTGCCCGCCCAAGTCGCCCGCATCGGCGCCCACCTGCCCCAATTGCCGCCCACGCTGGCGCTCGTCGCCGGCCTCAACCTGGCCCTGGACCGCATCCTGCCCCGCGACGCCCTCGAACCGCTCACCGGCAAGCGCCTGCTGATGAAGGTGAACGACGCCGGCCTGGCACTGCGCTTCACCTTCACGCCACGCGGCTTCCGTCCGCTCCTCGACCCCCGCCAACCCGACCTGACGATCTCCGCCACCGCCCGCGACTACCTCGCCCTCGCCCTCCGCGAGGAAGACCCCGACACCCTGTTCTTCAGCCGGCGGCTCTTGATGGAAGGCGAAACGGACCTGGGGCTGCTGGTCAAGAACACGCTGGACGCGGTGGATTGGGATGCGCTGACCGCCAGACTGCCGCTGTTGCGGCACGGCCGAACGGTCGGGTAAGGGCGCGCAGGGCGGGGCGCAACCGGGCCCACGCCCCCACCCGATAACCCAAAGCGCCGCTCCGCCCGGCTGCGACAAGCGCGCGCAGCCGAGCCACCGCCGCTTCGTCGGCCGCTTTCGCGCGCCCCTTCGACGGCCGGCGAAGCGGCCGATACGGGCGAGTCCGCTTCCATCCTCGTTTCCGGACGCCCGCTCCGGCCAGCCGACGAAGGGCGGCGTCGCCCGATCGCGAGCCGGGAAATGTCACACTTGGAAAAATCTCGCCGACAGGCGATGGACCACTCGGGCAAGCGCCTGTCCAAGCTCTGGCCCAGCCGGAAAACCTGCCAGAACGCGGCGTAGGGCGACACCGCGATACCGATTCCGAATGACACGATGGGCATATTCGCCGGCGGCCAAATCGCGTAGCGCCGGATTCCACGCCCGCTTGACCGAGCACGGCCTCGACGGCGACGTCCCGACAGCCGCTAGAATGAAGTCACCGCGCCCTTCTCCCGGCCCCATGTCCCTTCACCAACGCCGCAGTTCCCCTCTCGCCGCCTGGTTTGCCGCCGCCATCGGGGTGCTGATCGTCTACGCCTGCCTGCACCCGTTCACCGGCTGGCGCGATCCGGGGTTGCCGCCGTTCGACTTCCTGTGGCTGCCGTGGCCGCGCTATTACACCTGGATCGATCTGACGGTGAACGTCATCGGCATCGTCCCGTTCAGCTTCGCGCTGGTCGCCGCGCTGCCGGGAAGGCTGTCGCGGGGCTGGGCGGTGCTGGCGACGATCCTGATCACCTTCCTGCTCAGCCTGTCGGTGGAGACCCTGCAGAACTTCCTGCCGAGCCGCGTGCCCTCCAACGTGGACGTCGGCTGCAACACCCTCGGCGGCGTGCTCGGCGCGCTGGCCGGCGGGCGCTGGGGCGGACGCCTTTTCGATCCCCGCAGCGGCCTGACCCGCTGGCGCAAGCGGCGCATCGTCGACGGCCAGCTCGGCGAAGTCGGACTGGTGGTCCTGGGCCTGTGGCTGCTCACCCTGCTGACGCCGGAAAGCCTGCTCTTTGCCAGCGGCGACCTGCGTCACCTGTTCGATCTGCCCACCCCGCTGCAATTCAATCCAACCCGCTTCGTCAAAGTCGAAGCCGCCATCGCCGCCAGCCAGCTGGTGGCCGTGGGGCTCACCGCGCGCAGCATGATGCGCCGGTTCAGTCCGTGGCCGGTCGTGCTGCTGTTCCTCCTCGGGCTGGGCGCCAAAACGCTCGCCGCGGCCACCTTCTTCGCACCCGGCGATCCGCTTCACTGGGCCACGCCGGGCGGACAGATCGGCCTCGCGGCCGGCGTGGCACTGCTCGGCATCTGCCTGCTGCTGCCTGCGCGCAGCCACGCGATGCTCGCCGGCATGGCACTGCTGGTGGGGGTGGCGCTGGTCAACCTGGCCCCGGAAAACCCCTTCCTGCCCAGCGACGCCGCGCTGATCCGGCAGGGCAACCTCCTGAACTTCCACGGCCTGACCCAGCTCACCTCCAGCCTGTGGCCCTTCATCGCCTTCGCCTACCTCGGCCTGCTCGGCGCCCACCATCAGCGGGACGCCCTTTCCGGACGCTGAAACCCGCCACCGGCGGCATGATTGACCGATAATCGCGTTCATTTCCAGAACCGATCGCGGAGACACTCGATGAGCTATTTCAAGCACCACGTATTCTTCTGCTGCAACCAGCGCGCCGAAGGCGAAACCTGCTGCGCAGCCCTTGGTGCCGTCGAACTGCAAACCTACGCCAAGGACCGCATCGCCGCCCTCGGCCTGAAGGGCAAGGGTCAGGTGCGCATCAACAAGGCCGGCTGCCTCGACCGCTGCGACGAAGGTCCGGTGCTGGTGGTCTATCCCGACAACGTCTGGTACAGCTTCATCGACAAGGACGACGTGGACGAGATCATCTCCGAGCACCTGCAGCACGGCCGCGTCGTCGAACGCCTGAAGATCTGACCATGGCCGCCACCGAAACCGCCCTCATCAACGGCCCGGACGGCCCGATCGAACTGATCATCGACACGCCCGATCAGGTGCGCGGCATCGCCCTGATCTGCCATCCGCACCCGCTCTTTCACGGCAGCAACACCAACAAGGTCGCCCACACCCTGGCCCGCGTTTTCCGCGGCCTGGGCTACGCAGCGCTGCGCCCCAACTTCCGCGGCGTCGGCAAAAGCGTCGGCGAACACGACAATGGCGGCGCCGAAACCGAAGACATGCTGGCGGTGATCAGTTGGGCGCAGAGCCGCTGGGGCGGGCTGCCCCTGGCCCTGGGCGGCTTCTCCTTCGGCGCCTTCGTCCAAACCCGCGTCGCCGCCCGGCTGGCCGAAGGCGTCACGCCGGCCCGGCGCATCGTGCTGATCGGCACCGCCGCCGGCAGCGTCACCGGCGCACGCAGCTACAACACCCTGCCGGTGCCGGAAGACACCCTGGTCATCCACGGCGAAGTGGACGAAACCGTGGCCCTCGCCAACGTCATGGCCTGGGCGGCACCTCAGGAATTGCCGGTTGTCGTAGTGCCGGGCGCCGACCATTTCTTCCATGGCAAACTGCATATCATCCGCAAGATCGTCGAACGCGCCTGGAGCCCCCTATGACACCATCCCCACGTTCCCTTCGCCCGCAGCCTCTTGAAGGTTCCAACGCCGCCTTCGGAACGGCCCGGCAGGAGGCCCAATGAAACTCGTCGCCTCTCTCACCAGCCCCTACGCGCGCAAGATCCGCGTCGCCCTCGCCGAGAAGAACCTGCCCTTCGAGATGGAAGTGGACATTCCCTGGCTGCCCGAAACCAAGGTGCCGGACTACAACCCGCTCGGCAAAGTGCCCGCGCTGATCGCCGACGACGGCGAAGTGTGGTTCGACTCGCCGGTGATCGCGCTCTATCTCGAAACCCTCGGCGGGCCGGCGCTGATGCCCGCCGACCGCGCCGCCAATCTGCCGGTGCGCCAAACCGAAGCGCTGGCCGACGGCATCACCGACGCCGCCGTCAGTGCCTTCCTCGAAACCCGCCGCCCGGCCGGCCAGCAGGACGCCGAAACCGTCGAACGCCAGCTCGCCAAGATTCGGCGCGGCCTCACCGCCCTCGAAGAACGCCTTGCCCGGCACAAGGGCTTTGGCGACGCGGCGATCAACATCGCCGACATCGCGGTCGGCTGCACCCTCGGCTACCTCGATCTGCGCTTCGGGCAACTGCAATGGCGAGCCAGCCATCCGGCTCTCGCCGCGTGGGCGGCCGCGCTGCTGGCCCGGCCGTCCTTCACCGAAACCGTGCCGCCCGCCGTCTGATGCCGCTGGAGATCGCCGGCCTCGTCAAACGCTTCGGCAGCGGCGCCGACGCCAAGGAAGTGGTGCGCGGCATCGACCTCGCGCTGCGCCCCGGCGAGTGCTTTGCGCTGCTCGGCCCCAACGGCGCCGGCAAAACCACCACCCTGCGCTGCGCGCTCGGCCTCACCGCCGCCAGCGCCGGCAGCATCCGCCTGTGCGGACTGCCGGTGCCCGAACAGGCCCGCGAGGCCCGCGCCCGCGTCGGCGTGGTGCCGCAGATCGACAGCCTCGACCCGGATTTCACCTGCGCCGAAAACCTGATCGTGTTCGCCGGCTATTTCGGCCTGCGCGAGAGCGAAATCCGCCCGCGCATCCCCGAACTGCTCGCCTTCGCCGGCCTCGAAGGCAAGGACAACGCCCGCATCCAGTCGCTCTCGGGCGGCATGAAACGCCGCCTCACGCTGGCCCGCGCGCTGGTCAACAAGCCCGAACTGCTGATCCTCGACGAGCCCACCACCGGCCTCGACCCCCAGGCCCGCCACCTGATCTGGGAGCGCCTGCGCCGCCTCACCGCCGAAGGCACGACGATCCTGCTCACCACCCATTTCATGGACGAAGCCGAGCGCCTCGCCCACCGTCTGGCCATCCTCGATGCAGGTCGCATCCTGGTGCAAGGCAGCCCGCGGGAAGTCATCGCGGCCCACATCGAGCCGCAAGTGGTCGAGGTGTTCGGCGAATGGAACGGGATCGGCGCCAACACCGGCAGCGACGCCGCCGCCTGGGCCGCCGCCCACGCCGGCGCGCTCAGCCGGCGCTGCGAGATCAGCGGCGAAACCGCCTTCTGCTACACCGACGACGCCGCCCCGCTGCTGGCCCATCTGGCCCGCCAGCCCGGCCTGCGCACCCTGCACCGCCCGGCCAATCTCGAGGACGTGTTCCTCAAGCTCACCGGCCGCGAACTGCGTGATTGAAGTGAGAGAAAGGCCCCCACGCTCACTTCGTTCGCTGCCCCCCGAGGGGGCCACAGCCTCCCTTGGGACGGCCCGGCGGGAGGCTGGACGGCCCCCACGCTCACTCCGTTCGCTGCCCCCCGAGGGGGCCACAGCCTCCCTGG
>CALMXT010000204.1 GCA_937871125.1 uncultured Zoogloea sp.
GCCTTCCCGTTCCCGCCGACGATGCGCTTCGGCGACATCATCGCCGGCGTGCTGCCGGGTGCCTTTGGCTATCACCCCGATTTTGCCCAGATCGACTGGTCCAAGGTCGAGTGGCTCAAGTCGGGCAAGCCCTGGCAGCCGGACGCTGACAAGTCGCTGGCCGAAAACGGCCTCAAGCATAAGGACGTGCTCCGCTTCCGCACGCCTGGCCTGACCGGGATCAAAGGTTCCTTCAGCTGAGGAAACGACAAGAGTGGCCGCCCGCTTCGGCGGGTCGCCACCATCCTGCCCGACCGAGAACGGATAACAAGCATGAGCTACGAACTGACCATTGAACCGATCGGCCAGACGATCGAAGTCGAAGACGACCAGACGATTCTCGACGCCGCCCTGCGTGCCGGCATCTGGCTTCCCCACGCCTGCTGTCACGGCCTCTGCGCGACCTGCAAGGTGATCGTGACCGACGGCGAAGTCGACCACGGCGACGCATCCAGCTTTGCGCTGATGGATTTCGAGCGCGACGAGGGCAAAACCCTCGCCTGCTGCGCGCGCCTCCAGAGCGACGTCACCATCGAAGCCGAGATCGACGAAGATCCCGATGCCGAATCGATCCCGGTGCGGGATTTCCCCGGTACCGTATCGCGCATCGAAACGCTGACGCCGACCATTAAGGCAATCTTCATCGAGCTCGACGAAGCGATTCACTTCCAGGCTGGCCAGTACGTCAACGTCAACATTCCCAACCTGAACATCAGCCGCGCCTTCTCGCTCGCGAACGTGCCGTCCACCGGCCGCGAGATCGAATTGAACATCCGCATCGTTCCCGGCGGCGTCGGCACCACCTATCTCCACGAGCAGCTCAAGGCGGGCGATCGCATCACGATCTCCGGGCCGTATGGCCGCTTCTTCGTGCGCAAGTCGGCCGCCACGGCATCGATCTTCATGGCGGGCGGCTCCGGTCTTTCCAGCCCACGCTCGATGATCCTGGATCTGCTGGAAGAGGGCAGTACGCTGCCGATCACCTTGGTCTACGGCCAGCGGGTTCGGGCGGAGCTGTACTACCACGACGAATTCACCGAGCTCGCCGCGAAGCATCCGAACTTCACCTATGTTCCGGCACTGTCGGACGAGCCGGCCGATTCCGACTGGGACGGCTTCCGCGGCTACGTTCACGATGCCGCCAAGGCCCACTTCGACAATGACTTCCGCGATCACAAGGCCTACCTGTGCGGCCCGCCGGTGATGATCGACGCCTGCATCACCACGCTGATGCAAGGCCGGCTCTTCGAGAACGACATTTACACCGAGAAATTCTTCTCGGCGGCAGACGCTCAGCAGGTGCGCAGTCCGCTCTTCAAGCGGGTTTGAGTTTTATCAACAAATATCGAGAAAACAAAGAATTATCGTTAATTTTTCGATATTCTTTCAAATGCGATCTGCTGGTTTTTGATTGTTAAACAACCCCGATCAGGCCAAGACAGAGCCTGGCGGGGATTCACAGGAGGAGAAAATTTATGGCAATGACTGGTGTACTGCGGCCCGGCCACATTTCGCTGCGCGTTCTGGACCTCGAAGAAGGTATCAACTTCTACAAAAACACCCTGGGCCTGGTTGAAACCGGCCGCGACAACCAGGGCCGGGTTTACTTCAAGGCCTGGGACGAGCGCGAACACAACAGCGTGCTCGTCCGCGAAGCGGAATCTGCCGGTATCGATTTCTTCGCTTTCAAGGTTGCGGACAAGGCAACCCTCGAGAAGCTCGACGGCGACCTGAAGGCCTACGGCCTCACCACCGAACGCATTCCGGCCGGGGAAATGCTCGAAACCGGCGAGCGCGTGCGCTTCCAGCTTCCGTCGGGCCACTCCATCGAGCTTTATGCCGAGAAGACGGACGTCGGCAACGGTCAGTCCTATGTCAACCCGAATCCCTGGATTCCGGCGGCTGAAAACGGCATCGCTCCGAGCCGCATGGACCACTGTCTGCTGTACGGCCCGGACATCGAGAAGGTTCAGGACATCTTCGAAAAGGTGTTGGGTTTCTTCCTGGTCGAGCACGTGGTCATGGAAGATGGCAAGACCGACCTCGCGATCTGGCTGTCCTGCTCCACCAAGGCCCACGATATCGCCTTCGTGCGTCACCCGGAGCCGAACAAGCTGCACCACGTGGCGTTCAAGCTCGACAGCTGGGAAAAGGTGCTGCGTGCCGCCGACATCATGTCGATGAACAAGATCTCCATCGACATCGGTCCGACGCGTCATGGCATCACCCGTGGCACCACGATCTATGCGTTCGATCCGTCCGGCAACCGCTTCGAAACCTTCTGCGGCGGGTATGACACCTATCCCGACTACAAGGCGATCAAGTGGACTTGGGAAGAAGTCGGCCCCGGCATCTTCTACCACGACCGCAAGCTCAACGAACGTTTCCTGACGGTCGTTTCCTGATCGTTCGATCTTGGCCCGACTGAAAGCAGAACGGCGGGGAAACCCGCCGTTCTGCTGGTGTTTCGCGCCGCCGCGCCGCCGGGTGGCGGCTCAGCTGAGCAGGTTCGCAGGGAGTTTACGGACGGCTTCGAGGGTGCGCAGGATGTGGTCGGTGAGGATGCGGGTGGCTTCCTGAACATTGCGGGACAGCGCTGCATCGACGATGGCCTGGTGTTCCGCATGCACGTCGCGGGAAATCGGCTGGCGAAACAGGGACAGGCGCCGATAGCGCTCCGACTGGAGGTACAGGATGTTCTGGAAATGGCGAACCCAGCGGGACGGGCAGGCGGAGATCAAGACCTCGTGGAACACCCGGTTGCGCTCTTCCCATTCCTCCCGGGCGGCATCGCCGTCCTCAAGCTTCTCCTCGGCCCGTGAAAGCATGTGGAACGCCGCGACCACGCTCGCTTCCCAGTTGTCGTCGCCCAGTTCGATGGATTGTTGCAGAGCAACGGTTTCGAGCAGAACGCGGGTGCGGGTGATGTCTTCGAAATCGTCGAGGGAAATCGGCGCGACCCGAAAGCCCCGTTGGCCTTGCGCTACGACCAGCGCGTCGGTGACCAGCAGCTGGAGCGCCTCGCGCAAGGTGCCGGCACCGACCGAATATTGGTCCTTGAGATGTTCGACGCGGAGCTTGTCGCCAGGATGGTGAATGCCTTCAATGATGTCCCGGCGCAGTTGCCGGTAGGCCGCCTCGGCGAGGGTCTTGGGCTCGTCCGTATGACTGACGGCCAAGTCAGTGACAGTTGCAACATCGTTCATCGTATTGGTTCTCGGTTCATGCCCGCGCCCACATATTGCGCGAGAGTTCGAGCGAATTTTAGCCGAATTGTGTTATTGCGGTGATGGATAAAAATCTCGAGAAAAATTATTGACTCCGAAATCAGAAGCAAATATCGTTGCGATGATCGAACTCCTCTATATAACCCGATCCGGATACCCATCATGAGCCAGAACACCGTTTCTTCCGTCGCCATTCCCCAATCGGTCATTTCGGCCGAAGCCGTCAGCGTTGCGCTCGAAGCGGCGGTGGCGCATGCGGAGAAGCTGGGCGTGAAGATCAACGTTGCGCTTGCCGACAGTGGCGGCAACCTCACCGGCTTCCTGCGCATGCCGGGTGCCTTCATCCAGTCCATCGATATCGCCATCGACAAGGCCTACACCGCAGCGGGCTTCGGTTTCTCGACCAAGGACTGGATGAAGGTGATCGGGCACGACGAAGGCATGAAGCTCGGTTTCTCGGCCCGTCCGCGTCTGGTGGTGTTCGGCGGCGGTCTGCCCGTTCGGGTGGCAGGCGAGCTGATCGGCGGTATCGGTGTTTCCGGAGCCTCCGAAGCGCAGGATGAAGAGTGCGCCCGCGCAGCACTGGCTGCCATCGGCGCCGAGTAAGCACGGCTGCGCCTGGGCGGGAAGGGCGGGGTTTTCCTGACTGCCGCATTTGTCGTCGATGGCGTAGTTTCCGCGTCCCGCATCGCTCGTTTCCGAACGATGCCCTTGGGCTGTGTCCCGGTTGCATTTGATAGATAGAGGTATTTATGGATCTCCAACTCGCCGGAAAACGCGCCCTGGTCACGGGCTCGACTTCCGGCATCGGCTTCGCCACGGCCCGCTCGCTCGCTGCGGAAGGGGCGGAAGTCATCCTCAACGGACGCAGCCGTGCCAGCGTTTCCGCTGCGGTCGAACGCCTTCAGGAAGCCGTTCCCGGCGCGCGCATCAGCGGCGTCGCGGCCGATCTTTCCAGCATTTCGGGTTGCGAAACCCTGTTTTCCAAGTGCCCAGACGTAGACATCCTGGTCAACAACATGGGCATCTTCGAGCCCAAGCCTTTTGAGCAGATCGCCGACGAAGAGTGGTTCGATTTCTTCGAAACCAACGTGATGAGCGGCGTGCGTCTGACCCGTCACTACCTGCCGGCCATGAAGGCGCGCAACTGGGGGCGAGTGGTGTTCATCTCCAGCGAATCGGCCGTCTGCCCGCCGGCCGAGATGGTGCACTACGGCATGACCAAGTCCGCCCAGCTGTCGGTGGCGCGTGGCATTGCCGAAACCTGCGTCAGCTCCGGCGTCACCGTCAATTCCATCCTCCCCGGCCCGACCCGTACCGAAGGCGTCGCGACTTTCTTCGGCCAACTGGCCGAAGAACAGGGTGTTTCGGTGGAGGAAGCCGAACGGGCCTTCTTCGCCAACGCCCGGCCCACCTCGATCATCAAGCGCCTCATCGACCCTGCCGAGGTTGCTGCCATGGTCACCTATGTTTGCAGTCCGCTGTCCTCGGCGACCCACGGCGCGGCCCTCCGGGTCGAAGGCGGCGTTGTCCGCAGCATGGTTTAACCCCGCGTTTCAACAGGAACAATTCTAGCGATGAGCAAAAAAATCAAATGCGCCCTCATCGGTCCCGGCAACATCGGTACCGACCTGCTGGCCAAGCTGCAGCGCAGCCCGGTGCTCGAGCCGGTGTGGATGGTCGGTATCGACCCCGAATCCGACGGCCTCAAGCGGGCCCGCGAAATGGGTATCAAGACCACCGCCGAAGGCGTGGATGGCCTCTTGCCCCATGTGGTCGCCGACGGCGTCCAGATCGCCTTCGACGCCACTTCCGCCTATGTGCACGCCGAGAACAGCCGCAAGCTCAACGAACTGGGCGTGCTGATGATCGACCTGACGCCGGCTGCCATCGGTCCTTTCTGTGTGCCGCCGGTCAATCTGATCGAGCACGTCGGTAGCGGCGAGATGAACGTGAATATGGTGACCTGCGGCGGTCAGGCCACGATCCCGATGGTGGCCGCCGTGTCCCGCGTGCAGCCGGTGAAGTACGGCGAAATCGTCGCCACCGTGTCGAGCAAGTCGGCCGGCCCCGGCACGCGCAAGAACATCGACGAATTCACCCGCACCACTGCCGGTGCGGTCGAGAAGGTAGGCGGCGCCAAGGTCGGCAAGGCCATCATCATCCTGAATCCGGCCGAGCCTCCGCTGATGATGCGCGACACCGTGCATTGCCTGACTGAGACCGAACCCGATCAGGCCAAGATCACCGAATCTATTCACGCGATGATCAAGGAAGTCCAAAAGTACGTGCCCGGCTACAAGCTGGTGAACGGCCCGGTGTTCGACGGCAACCGCGTTTCCGTCTTCCTCGAAGTGGAAGGCCTGGGCGACTACCTGCCCAAATACGCCGGCAACCTCGACATCATGACCGCTGCCGCTGCCCGTACTGCCGAGATGTTCGCCGAAGAAATGATCGCCGGCCGTCTCACCCTGAAACCCGTCACCGCTTAAGGAACCGGACATGGATCTCAAAGGCAAGAAAATCACTGTCCACGACATGACCCTGCGCGACGGGATGCACCCGAAGCGTCACCTCATGTCCCTCGAGCAGATGAAGACCATCGCCACCGGCCTCGACGACGCCGGCGTGCCGCTGATCGAAGTGACCCACGGCGACGGCCTCGGCGGCGCTTCGGTGAACTATGGCTTCCCGGCGCATACCGACGAGGAGTATCTCTCCACCGTCATTCCTCTGATGAAGCAGGCGAAGGTTTCCGCGCTGCTGCTGCCGGGCATCGGGACCGTCGACCACCTCAAGATGGCGCGGGAGCTGGGCGTCAACACCATCCGCGTGGCGACCCACTGTACCGAGGCCGATGTGTCCGAACAGCACATCAGCTTCGCCCGCAAGCTCGAGATGGACACCGTCGGCTTTCTGATGATGGCCCACATGAACACGCCGGAAGGCTTGGTCAAGCAAGCCAAGCTGATGGAATCCTACGGCGCCAACTGCATTTATGTGACCGACTCCGCCGGCCACCTGCTGCCCGACGGTGTGAAGGCCCGTCTGTCGGCCGTGCGCGAGGCGCTCAAGCCGGAAACCGAACTGGGCTTCCACGGCCACCACAATCTGGCCATGGGCGTCGCCAACAGCATCGCCGCCATCGAAGTCGGCGCCACCCGTGTGGACGCCGCTGCGGCCGGCCTGGGCGCCGGTGCCGGCAACACGCCGATGGAAGTCCTGGTTGCGGTGTGCGACCTGATGGGCATCCAGACCGGCGTGGACGTGGCCAAGATCACCGATGTGGCCGAAGACCTGGTCTTCCCGATCATGGACTTCCCGATCCGCATCGACCGCGATGCGCTCACCCTCGGCTATGCCGGTGTGTATGGCTCTTTCCTGCTGTTCGCCAAGCGGGCGTCCGTCAAGTATGGCGTGCCCGCGCGGGACATCCTTGTCGAGCTGGGCCGTCGCGGGATGGTCGGCGGTCAGGAAGACATGATCGAGGACACCGCCATCACCATGGCCAAGGCCCGCGGTCTGATCAAGTAAGCAGCGGGCGGGACGCTTTTCGGGCGTCCCGCCTTTTATCGGTTCTCAGGGAGAGCAGCATGCCGTTTGCACAGGTTTTCCTCGTCGAAGGCCATACCAAAGAACAGAAGCGCGCGGTTATCGAGAACGTGACCCAGGCAGTCCAGGACGCCATTGCCGCTCCGCGGCCGAACGTGCGGGTCTGGATTCACGACATTCCCACGATGAATTTCGGCGTCGGCGGCGTCTGTCTCGACGATCTCGGCGAGACGGATTTTCCGTTTGTGCAGATGTTCATCATGGAAGGCCGCACCGAAGACCAGAAGCGTGCCCTCGTCGAGAAGGTGACCCAGGCGCTGCAGGATTCCGTGGGTGCGCCGCGCGCCAAGCTGCGGGTCTGGATCACCGAAGTGCCCAAGACCAACTGGAGCATCGGCGGGGTGACGGCCAAGGATCTGGGGCGTTGAGTTTCATCGAGTAACAAGCCGTCTCCGGCATTCGGAGCGGTGCAGGAAGACGTATAAGAAGCTGTACACAATCATCCATAAACAAAAGCAAGGAGGGGAACCATGAAAAAATCAAGCATTGCACTGCTCATTGCCGGCTTGTCTCTGGCTGCCGGTGTCGCCGAGGCCAAGGAGGGCGGCGACCAGTACCCGAACGGTGCCGAAAACTGGTATGCCGGCGCACTTCCGCCGCCGGGAACCTATTTCATCAACTACTTCGGCTACTACGGCGGCAAGCTGCAGGACGGTAGCGGTCATGACGTAAGCCACCCGGCCACCGGCAACAAGGTGCCCCGCGTCGATGCCGTGTTCGACGCGTTGCGTGTGGTGCATGTCACCAACACCCGGATCCTGGGCGGCAACTGGGCGATGCATGCAATCCTGCCGGTCGTCAATCAGAGTATCGGCAACCTTCCGGGCACCTCCGGTTCGGCCAGCAAGTTCGGTATCGGTGACATCACCATCGATCCCATCGTGATCACCTGGCACCATAGCCCCGAGCTGCACACCGCGGTCGGTCTCGACATCAACCTGCCCACCGGCGCCTACGACAAGAACGATCCGCGCACCAGCATCGGCGCGAACTACTACAGTCTCGAACCCCTCGCAGCCATCACCTGGCTGCCGAAGGGGGGCTGGGAAGTCTCGGCCAAGTTCATGTACAACATGAAGACGAAGAACAACGACTCAGTCTTTCTGGGCCAGAACGGCAAGTACGAGTCGGGCGACGAGTTCCACATGGACTACGTGGTCGGCAAGCACATCGGCGACTGGGCATTCGGTCTTAGCGGCTACTACCTGAAGCAGGTGACCAACGACAAGTTCAACGGCACCACGGTGGGCGCCATTCCCGGCATCATCTCCGAAGGCCGCAAGGGTCAGGTTCTGGCCATCGGCCCGAGCGTGAAGTACGCGACCAAGAGCGGCACGATGTTCATCGGCCAATGGCAGCACGAAACCATGGTTGAGAACCGCTTCCAGGGCGACAAGCTGTGGTTCAAGATGATCATGCCCCTGTGATCGTCTGATCCGGGCCGGCGCGAAGGAGGAGGTTCAGGTTTTCTCTTTTCGGCCGGAGCGCCATTAAAAGAGCCAATCGGTGCAAATCGATTGGCTTTTTTTGTCTCCGGCATAAAAGCCCCAGAAGAAGGTTGAGGACGCGTCCGGCCCCGATGCGCGACGCGGCGGGATCGCCGGTGGCCGTGTCGTTCAGGACGCCACGACGCCGAGCCAGCCGTCGAGCAAGTTGCGCTGGTCGAGCAGGGTCTTGCTGTCGCCCAGATAGACGCTCCGGCCACGCTCCAGCACCAGAGCCTGACGGGTCAGCGGCAGGATCTGGCGGGCGTGCTGTTCGACGAGAATGACCGCCATTCCGCTCTCTTCGGTCAGGCGTCGGACGATGGACAACAGTGCCTGGACGATCAGCGGCGCAAGGCCTTCCAGCGGTTCGTCGAGCAAGAGCAGCCGGGGGTTGAGCATCAGTGCGCGGCCTATGGCCAGCATCTGCTGTTCGCCGCCGGAGAGCTGGTGTCCCATGTTGGCGCGGTGTTCCCCGAGCTGCGGGAACATCTCGTAGATGCGCGGGAGGTTCCAATGCCCTTTGGTGGCGGCCACGGTGAGGTTCTCCTCGACACTCAGGGACGGAAAGATGTCCCGCTCCTGCGGCACCCAGCCCAGCCCGAGGCGGGCGCGGGCATGGGCAGGCACTTTCGACAGATCCCGGCCGGCGAACTGGATCGTGCCGGATCGGTGGCGGGCGGCGCCCATCAGTGTGGAGAGCAGCGTGGTCTTGCCCACGCCGTTACGGCCGAGCAGGGCGAGGCTGTCGCCTTCCCGGAGCGAGAAGGCGATGTCTTCCAGCACGACCGCTTCGCCGTAGCCCGCCCACAGTTTTTCGACCTTCAGCAGTTCAGCCACCGATCGCCTTTCCCAA
This sequence comes from uncultured Zoogloea sp., assembly GCA_937871125.1. Lineage (GTDB taxonomy): Bacteria > Pseudomonadota > Gammaproteobacteria > Burkholderiales > Rhodocyclaceae > Zoogloea. The sequence goes on from CALMXT010000204.1 coordinate 9,219, forward strand.
ATACACCTCCTGGACTTTCGGATCGTTGGCGATGAACTCCGGTGTGCCGTGGGCGAGCAGGGCGCCGCCCACCAGTACCGAGATTCGCTCCGCAAACCGGAAGACCAGATCCATATCGTGTTCGATCAGCAGAATGGTGACGTCCCGCGGCAGGGCGGCGATGGATTCGAACAGTTCGCGACTCTCGGTGGCCGGAACGCCGGCAGCGGGTTCGTCGAGCAGCAAGAGCTGCGGCTTCATGGCCAGCGCCAGCGCAATTTCGATCAGACGCTGCTTGCCGTAAGCGAGGCTGCCCGTCTTTTCGTGGGCCACCTTGAGCAGACGCAGGTTTTCGAGCAGACCGGCGGCTTCATCCACTGCCTGGGCATGGGCGCCGACCGGTTTCCAGAAGCGCCGGCCCAGCCCGAGGCGTTCGTTGACCGCCATGGTCACCGATTCGAGCACGGTCAGTTCGGAGAACAGCCGGTTGATCTGGAAAGTGCGTGCCATCCCGCGCTTGACCCGGTGGTGCTGGCCAAGGTGGGTGACGTCGACGCCCTTCAGGATGACTTGTCCGGCGGTGGGTTCGAGAAAGCCGCTGAGAAGGTCGATCAGGGTTGTCTTGCCGGCGCCGTTGGGGCCGATCAGGGCGTGCCGTGCGCCGGTTTCGACCTTGAGGCTCACGTCGTTGGTGGCAACGAAGCCGCCGAAGGTCTTGACCAGATTTTTTGTCTGCAGGGCGTAGTCCATCGTCGGCCCGCCTTATTGCCGTCGCCAGGGCCGCGCGCTCAGGCGGCGCAGGCCGCCCATCACGCCGTCGCGGGCGAAAAGCACCACCGCCACGAGCAGGGCGCCGAGCCAGAACTGCCAGTATTCGGGGTTGATGTCGGAGAGCACATGGTGAGCCGACATGAAGACGATCGTACCGATCAACGCTCCATAAAGGCTGCCCGCGCCGCCGAGGACGAGGATCAGCAACAGTTCGGCCGAGCGGTTGAACGACAACACATCCAGCGCGACGAATTGCGTGGTCTGCGCCAGCAGCGCCCCGGCGATTCCGGCGTAGAGGGCGCCGACGGTGTAGATGGCCGATAGCCGGGCATCGACCGGCGCACCGATGGCCGGCATGCGTCCGACGTTCTGCCGGATGCCTTTCAGGCTCAGTCCGAAAGGGCTGTGCACCAGCTTGCGTGCCGCCCAGAACAGCAGGAACAGCACCAGCAGCGCGTACCAGTAGGCTGTCTTGCCATACATGTCGAAGCTGAACCGCCCGAACAGCGGCTTCATCTCGATGCCTTGAAGGCCATCCACACCGCCGGTGACGGAGGTGAGTTTGTTGGCCGCTTCGAACAGCATCATCGCGATGCCGAGGGTTGCCATCAGGCGGGTCAGATCGGCGCCGCGGAGCACCAGAAAGCCGCTGACAAAGCCCGCAGCCGCGCTGGCGAGCGCCGCCACGGCCAAACCGGCGAGGGGGTCGCCGAAGCCGTTGGCCGCGAGCAGCCCGGCCGCGTAGGCGCCCAGCCCGAAGAAGGCCGCATGGCCGAGGGACAGGATGCCGGCGTAGCCAAGGATCAGATCCAGCGACAGGCAGAACAGCGCGGTGATCGCAATCTGGGTGAGCAGCACCAGATTGTCCGGAAAGACGAAATAGGCGAGGACCGGGATCAGCCAGAACGCCAGCTCGGCCGGACGCCAGCGGTCGGCGCGTCGAAGCGGGCACAGATCGGGAGTGCGAGTCATGTTTTCATCCGCGGTGCACCGTGCCGCGACCGAAAAGCCCCTGCGGGCGCACGATCAGCATGGCCACCATGACCGCGTAGATGACGAAGGCGCCGATCTCGGGAACGTAGTATTTACCGGCCACATCGGCCACGCCGAGGATCAGCGAGGCGAGCAGCGAGCCCAGAATGCTGCCGCTGCCGCCCACCGCGGCGACGATCAGGAAATACACGATGTACTTCACCGGAAAATTCGGGTCGAGGCCGAGCATGTCCACTCCCAGCGCGCCCCCCAGGCCGGCCAGCGCCGTTCCCAGCGCGAAGGTGAGGGTGAAAACGCGCTCCACGTCGATGCCGACGCCCCGTGCCGCCCGAGGGTTGTCCACCGACGCGCGCAGCTGGGCGCCGAAGCGGGTGCTGCTGACCAGGCGCTGCAGGCCGAAGGCGATGGCGATGCCGAGCACGATCAGGAAGAGTCGATAGACGCCCATGTCGAGCCCCGGCAGGTGGATCTGGCCACGCAGGAAGTCGGGCAGAACCAGCGGTTGCTGCTGGGCGCCGAAAAAATAGTGTGCAGTCGAAATCGACATGAAGACCAGACCGATCGAGAACAGAACCTGGTCGAAGTGGGTGGCCGAGTAGAGCCGGCGGTACAGCGTGCGCTCGAACACAAGGCCGATCAGCGCGGTGCCCGCCGCCGCCAGCGGCAGCGCGGCGAGGAACGGGACATTGGCCCGATTGAGCAGGCTGACGCACAGGTAGCCGCCGAACATGGCAAAGGCGCCGTGGGCCAGATTGATGAAGTTCATCAGGCCCAGGGTGACCGAAAGGCCGACGCCGATGAGGAACAGCAGCATCCCCGAAGCGATGCCGTCGAAGATGACGGTCATGGCGATCTCCTTTGACTGCAGGACCGAAAGCCGGGTCGGACGCAAAGCCATCCGGGCCGGGCGGGATTCAGCTTAGGGCTTGCCGGGGTCCTTGAAGTTGGCGATCTGGTCGAACTCCACGTTCTGGAGTTTGCCGGCGACCTTTTCGACTCTGCGGATGTAGATGGTCTGGACGATGTCGCGGGTTTCCGGATCGATGCTGATCGGACCGCGCGGGCTGATCCAGGCGAGCCCCTTGGCCGCCGCGACGAAGGTGTCGCCGCTGGCGTCGCCGCCGGTCTTGTCCAGCGTTCTGGCGATCAATTGCATCCCGTCGAAGCCGCTGACCGACATGTAGTTGGGGCGGTCCTTCGGGTAGGCCTTTCGGTAGGCCTGGGTATAGGCCTTGTTTTCGGGCGAGTTGTGCACTTCGGAATACTGCAGCGAGGTGACGATGCCCAGCGCGTTGTCGCCGACGGCGTCGAGCACGTCCTCTTCGGTCAGGTCGCCGGTGGCAACGATCCGGATGCCGTTCTTGGCCAGATCGCGTTCGGCGAAACCCTTCATGAAAGTCACCGTCTGCTCGCCGGGCGGGACGAACAGGAAGACGGCGTCCGGCTTGGCATCTTTGATTTTCTGCAGGAAGGGGGCGAAATCGGGGTTCTTGACCGGGGTGCGGACTTCGCCGATCACTTCGCCGCCGGCGGCGGTAAAGGTTTTCTTGAACTGCGCCTCGGCATCGTGGCCGGGGCCGTAATCGGCAACCAGGATGTAAACCCGCTTGATCCTGTTTTTTGCGGCCCAGCCGGCAATCGGCGCGGTGATCTGCGGCAGGGTGTGGGAGACGCGCAGGATGTAATTGGATTTGGTGGTGATGACCGATGCCGCGGCATTCATGACGATCATCGGTTTTTTGGCTTCGGTGGCGATGGCTGCCGCCGCGAGGGCCGACGGGGTGAGGCCGAAGCCGGCCAGGACATCCACCTTGTCCTTCACCACCAGTTCCTGTGCCGCGCGCTTGCTGATTTCCGGAGCGATGCCGGTGTCGTCCTTGACGATCAATTCCACCTTGCGACCGGCAAAGCTCCCGCCCGATTGTTGCAGGTAGAGGCGGGCACCGTGCTCGATCTGCTTGCCGTAGGCTGCGAAGGGGCCGGACATCGGCAGAACCATGCCGATCTTGAGCGTGTCGGCGGCCAGCGCCGACATGGACAGGGCCGATGCGCCCAAGGTGGCGAGCAGGCAGGCGATGGATTTCTCGATGGGCATTGGGTCTCCGTTCTCGCTTGAAGGCTGGCGGCGGGGATTGTCGCCCGCAAAGAGCCGCATTATGGAATTTTCTGCGGCGTTTTGCGCCGGCTTGCGCGGCCGGCGCGATCGTTCCGGATGACGGTGGCTTGGGGCGCGGTGTGGGTTTTGAATCGGGTTCGGCTTATTCGGCGGCGCCGATGTTCAGTTCGATGTTGCCCACCCGGTCGATGTGGCCGGTGATCCGGTCGCCGGACACCACCGGGCCGACGCCTTCGGGCGTGCCGGTGAAGACCAGATCGCCCGGCCGGAGGTGGTAGAACCGGGAGAGGTCGGCCAGGAGTTCGGGGATGCTCCAGATCAGCTTGTCGAGGTCGGCGCTCTGCCTGACGGCGCCATTGACCTGAAGTTCGATGGCGCCGCTGCCGAGGACGCCCAGCTCGCCCTTCGGGACGATTTCGGTGAGCACGGCGGCGTTCTCGAAGTTCTTGCCCAGATCCCACGGACGGCCGCTCTCGCGGGCCACCAGCTGCAGGTCGCGGCGGGTCATGTCGAGGCCGGCGCAGTAGCCGTAGATCAGGCGTTCGGCGTCGGCTTCCGGCACGCGGAAACCTTCGGCGCCGATAGCCACCACCAGTTCCAGCTCGTACTGGTAATTCCCGGTGCCGGCCGGGTAGGGCACCGTGGCGCCGGACTGAACGACGGCGGAGGCATCCTTGATGAAGTAGAAAGGGCGCATCGTGGCCTTGTCCACGGGGTTGCCCATTTCGATGGCGTGGGCGTGGTAGTTGCGACCGACGCAGAAGACGCGGCGCACCGGGTAGCGGGCGGCTTCGCCGCGCACCGGCAGGGAAACGGTTTCCGGGGGCGTGAAGAGGTACTGGGCGGCAGACATGTTTTTTGTTCTCGCGGATGGGGTTCGGGTGCGTCAGATTTATCGGGGAAGCTCGCCGGCGTTCTTGCGGTGAAGGGTCGCCGGCACGGTATCGGGGGCCGGCGTGCGGATGCCGGTTTCGCAGGCTTGCCGGTCGATAGGTCGGGCGCATTGTATAAAACGGGCTTGTTCGCGTACATGCAATGGGGCGATTCCTGATTTTCCGAAAAAAAGTGTATAGAAGGAGCCCGCGGCGTTTTACGCTGCCGCCTTTCGGCATTTCCGCCTTTGGCGCCGCCAGACTTCCCATCGTTTCCTTGTCACCCCGACCGCAGGTTCCATGAGTTCGACCGACGTTTCATCCCGCCGCTGGCCCGCATCGATGCGGGCGCTGGCGCACCGTAATTTCCGCTTCTACTTCGCCGGGCAGGCGATTTCCATTCTGGGCTCGTGGGTTCAGCAGGTGTCCCTGTCGTGGCTGGTCTATCGCCTCACCGGCTCGGCGGCGCTGCTGGGGGTGACCTCGTTCTGCGCCCTCATTCCGCTGCTGTTGGTCGGTCCGTTGGCCGGGGCCTGGATCGACAAGCAGAACAAGAAGAAGTGGCTCATCGGCGTGCAGTCCTTGATGGCCTTGCAGGCATTCCTGCTGGCTTTTCTCACCTGGGCCGACCTGATCGGGACCACGCTGATCATCTTGATGTCGCTCTCGCTTGGGGTGCTCAGCAGCTTCGACACGCCTTTGCGCCAGTCGCTGATCGGCAGCTTCGTCGGCCCGCGCGAGAACCTGCCGAACGCGCTGGCGCTCAACGCCATGCTGTTCAACGCCGGGCGCTTCGTCGGTCCGCCGCTGGCGGGCCTGTTGCTGGGACTGTCGTCGGAGGCGATCTGCTTTCTGATCAACGGCTTGTCCTTCCTGGCCCTCATCGTCGGCCTGCTTCGGATAGAGGGCATCGAGCCGCAACGGGCTACCGGTTCGGTGGGCAAGGTGTTCCGCGAGGGGATCGCCTATGCCTGGCACACCTGGCAGGTGCGCATGCTGATCCTGATCCTGATGGCGCTCAACATCACGGTGTCGGCGTATGCCGTGCTTCTGCCGGTGTTTGCCCGCGACGTGTTCGCCGGCAATGCCACCACCCTCGGCTGGCTGTGGGGCGCTGCCGGTTGCGGGGCTTTTCTGGGAACCGTCTTCCTGGCGCACTGCCGGCGTCTGCCCGCGCTCGTCGGCGCGGTGCTGGCGGGGGTTTTCATCAGCGCGACGTCGGTCCTCGTGTTCACCCTGGTCACCCACCTCGCCCCGGCGATGCTTGCCATGGCCGGCACGGGCTTCGGGATCACGGTGTGCAACGTGGGCATCAACATGATGTTGCAGGGCATGGCGCCGGAGCAGTTGCGGGGGCGGGTGGTGTCGTTCTTCACTTCGGCGCGCTTCGGCTTCGATGCGCTGGGCGGGTTGCTTGCCGGTTTTGCCGCGGCGGCCATCGGGGCCGGACATACCCTGCAGGTCGAGGGCGGCCTGCTGCTGTGTTTTGTCGCTTTTTTGCTGACCCGTCGCAAGCGTCTGCGCAGCCTGGTGGCAGAAAGCCACGTGGACTGAGTCCGGCGAAATAATCCGAAGCCCCTTCAGGCCGTATACTCTGCACCTTGCTAATTTGGAGCCCGCCATGCGTTACGGAGAGTTTGACACCGCTTCCCTCATGTACATCACCAACCGCCCCGATCTCGTCTTCGAGCGCGGCGAGGGAGCTTGGCTGTACGACCACAACGGCAAGCCTTACCTCGATTTCATCCAGGGCTGGGCCGTCAACTGCCTCGGCCATTGCCCGCCGGAAATCCGTACAGCGCTGGTCGATCAAGCCAACAAACTGATCAATCCCAGCCCGGCCTTCTACAACGGCCCGATGGTCGAACTGGCCAGCCTGCTTACCGCCAATTCGGTCTTCGACCGGGTCTTCTTCGCCAACACCGGCGCCGAAGCCAACGAAGGCGCCATCAAGCTCGCCCGCAAGTGGGGCAAGGTGCACAAGAACGGCGCCTACGAGATCATCACTTTCGACCATTCCTTCCACGGCCGCACTCTGGCCACCATGTCTGCGTCCGGCAAGGCCGGTTGGGACGTGATGTACGCGCCGCAGGTGCCGGGCTTCCCCAAGGCCGATCTGAACGACATCGCGTCGGTGGAAGCGCTGATCACCGACAAGACCGTCGCGGTGATGCTGGAGCCAGTGCAGGGCGAGGGCGGCGTGATTCCGGCCGATCCGGCATTCATGCAGGCGCTGCGCAGACTCACCCGCGAACACGGCATCCTGCTGATCGTCGATGAAGTGCAGGCCGGCATGGGCCGCACCGGCACCTTGTTCGCCTATGAGCATTCCGGCATCGAGCCGGACATCATGACGCTCGGCAAGGGCATCGGCGGCGGCGTGCCGCTGGCGGCGCTGCTGGCCCGTGAGGATGTGGCCTGCTTCGCGCCGGGCGAACAGGGCGGCACCTACAACGGCAACCCGCTGATGACGGCGGTCGGCGTGGCGGTGGTGCGCAAGCTCACTGCACCGGGCTTTCTCGAATCGGTACGGGCCCGCGGCGATTATCTCAGCAAGCGCCTGAACGAACTGTCGGCCAAACATGGCCTCAAGGGCGAGCGGGGCTCCGGCCTGCTGCGCGCGCTGATCCTCGACGACGACCGCGGACCGGCCATCGTCCAGGCTGCCCTCGTCATGGAGCCGCAGGGCTTGCTGCTCAACGCCCCGCGTGGAAATCTGCTGCGCTTCATGCCCGCGCTGAATGTCAGCGAGGCCGAGATCGACCAGATGATCGACGCGCTGGATGGTCTGTTGAAGAAGTAGGCGCTGGAATGCCGCGGCCAAGGTTTCGGCCCGATCCGCGGAAAAAGTGCCGGAGCAAACAAAAAGGGGCGCCTGCGGGCGCTCCTTTTTGCATGGGTGCTCAAGGCGTGCTCGGGACGGTCTGATTGGCGATCAGCGCGCCCATTTCGGCTCCAGGCACCGGGCG
>CALMXT010000205.1 GCA_937871125.1 uncultured Zoogloea sp.
GTGATCGGGCCGGCCTTCGCCGCGGAAGAGATTCCCGACGTGATCGGGCGCCTGCTCGAAACCTATGTGGCGCTGCGTCACGACGGTGAAATCTTCATCGACGCCCTGGAGCGCCTGGGCGTCGAACCCTTCAAAACCGCCGTCTATGGAGCGCCGCATGACCCGCATCATTAAAAACGGAGCGCTGGTTCCCGACCTCTGGCACCGGGTCGAGGCCGGTGCCGCGCTGCCCGCCGACGACGCGCCGCTGATTCTGCCGCTGCCCATGTGGTTGGCCCGTCGCGGCGGCCGCGATCCGGCGCTGACCGGCGTGTGGCTTGCGCCGGACGACGATCCCGACGCGCTGCTGCCGGCACTGGCCGAACTGCCCGTCATTGCGATCCACTTTCCGGTGTTTACCGACGGCCGCGGCTACTCGCTGGCCCGTCTGCTGCGCGGCCGGCACGGCTATCGCGGCGAACTGCGCGCCTTCGGCGACGTGTTGCGGGATCAGATGTATTTCCTCCGCTGCTGCGGTTTCGACACCTTCTGCCTGCGTGCCGACCAAGCCTTGGAAGAGGCGCTGACGGCCCTCGACGATTACGCCTGGATGCCGCTCGGGCAGCGATAGCCGCATCTGGGCGGGTGTCGGGCAGCCGGATTGTTAAATTCATCGCATCCGGTCAGTCGGGCGGCCTGTTTCCGGCCCGAAAGGGCGAGTGCGTCACGGCGGTGCACCACGAACACCGGCATCATGCGGGCACTGAACAACCGCTGGACTTCCCGATGACCGTTTCCGCTCTCGCCCGTCGCACTGCTGCCGCCTTGCTGGCCTTGTTCGCCCTGGGCGTGCAAGCCGGTGTGCAGGAGGATGCGCCGGAATGGAGCGACGAGCCGCCGGCGCTGGCCCGTCTGCTCGAAAGCGGCTTCAAGGCCGAAACAGCCCACCAGCCCGGCGTTGCCGCCGCCCACTATTGCGCCGCCGCCCGCGACGGCAGTGTCGAAGGTCAGTACCGTCTCGGCCGGCTGTTCCTGATGGGGCAGGGCGTGGCGCGGGACAACCAGATCGCAACCACCTTGCTGTCCATCGCCGCTCAGCGTGGCCACGAAAAAGCCCGCAGTCTGGTCGGCCAGATGGCTGCCGCCGAGCGTCTGCCAGATTGCCTGGTCAATGGCACGGCGCCGGTTCTGCTTGCCGCCGACAGCAACGAAGCGGTGCCCCACGAAGTGGTGGAGCGCTTCGTCAAGGCGCTGCCCGCCGACAAACGTCGGCATGCCCTGCTGGTGCAGAAGCTGGCTCCGCGCTTCCAGGTCGATCCGCGCCTGGCATTGGCCATCGTGCGCACCGAATCCAACTTCGACGCCGCGGCCCGTTCGCCCAAGAACGCCGTCGGCCTGATGCAGCTCATCCCCGACACCGCGGAGCGCTTCGGCGTGCGCGATGTCCTCGACCCGGAGCAGAACATCCGCGGCGGTCTCGCCTACCTGCGCGTGTTGCTCAGCCTGTTCAAGGGCGACGTGGCGCTGGCCGCTGCCGCCTACAACGCCGGCGAAGGCAACGTGACCCGCTACAAGGGCATTCCGCCCTTTGCCGAAACCCAGGAATACGTCCGCCGCGTGATGGCCTTCTACCGCGCGCCGCGTCACGCCGAATCCCTGCGCGGCTAAGCGCCGGCCGCCTTCCTCACACCGCATCATTTGCGGTACTTTGTCCCCCGACCGATAACAACGACGGAGGGACGCCATGCACCAACACCAGTTCTATATCGACGGCCAATGGGTCGAGCCGGCGGGTTCGGCCCGCCTCGACGTGATCAATCCGGCCACCGAAGCGCCGGTCGGCACCATCGCTTTGGGCACGGCAGCGGACGTCGAGCGGGCCGTGGCTGCTGCACGGGCGGCTTTCCCGGCCTTTTCGGCGACTTCGCGGGAGGCCCGCCTCGATCTGCTGGCGCGCATCTGCGACACCTACAAAAAGCGCTACGACGACATGGCCCGGGCGATCTGCACCGAAATGGGGGCGCCGCTGAAGGCGCTGGCCGGCAGCGGTCAGGCCGGTTCGGGATTGGCCCATTTCAAGATCGCCGCCGGTGCGCTCCGCGATTTCCCTTTCGAAAAAATCCAGGGCAGCACCCGCATCGTGCGCGAGGCCATCGGCGTGTGCGGCCTCATCACGCCGTGGAACTGGCCGGCCAACCAGATCGCCTGCAAGGTCGCTCCGGCGCTGGCGGCCGGCTGCACGATGGTCCTCAAGCCCAGCGAGCTGGCGCCCCTGTCGGCGCTGGTGCTGGCCGAAATCCTCCATGAAGCCGGTGTGCCGGCGGGCGTGTTCAACTTGGTGAATGGCGACGGGGAGGGCGTCGGCGCGCCGCTGTCGGCCCATCCGGACGTGGACATGATCTCCTTCACCGGCTCGACCCGGGCCGGCAAGCAGGTGATGAAGACGGCCGCCGACACCGTCAAGAAGGTGGCGCTGGAGCTGGGCGGCAAGTCCGCCAACATCCTCCTCGACGACGCCGATTTTCCCAAGGCGGTGAAGCAGGGCGTGCAGACGCTGATGGTGAACAGCGGTCAGAACTGCAATGCCCCTTCGCGCATGCTGGTGCCCGAAGACCGCCTCGACGAGGTGGAAGCGCTGGCCGCCGCGGCGGTGGCCAGAAGCGTTGTCGGCGACCCGCTGGCCGACGGTACGACGATGGGGCCGCTCGCCAACGCGGCCCAATTCCGCCGGGTGCAAAGCCTGATCGAGCAGGGCGTGGCCGAAGGGGCGAAGCTGGTGGCCGGCGGGCCGGGTCGGCCGCAAGGCATCGAACGGGGCTTCTTCGCCCGGCCGACGATCTTCAGCCGTGTCAGCAGTGGGATGACCATCGCCCGCGAGGAAATCTTCGGTCCGGTGTTGTCCATCCTGCCCTACAAGGACGAAGACGATGCGGTGCGTATCGCCAACGACACGCCTTATGGCCTGTCGGGCTACGTGTCGTCGGCCGACCTCGGCCGCGCCCGCGCCGTCGCCCGGCGCCTTCGCACCGGCAACGTGCATCTCAACGGCGCTCCGGTGGACATGACTGCGCCCTTCGGTGGCTACAAGCAGTCGGGCCTCGGCCGGGAGTGGGGCGCCTACGGGCTGGAGGAGTTTCTCGAAACCAAGGCGATCATCGGCTACGGCGCCGACGACTGAAATCGGCCAAACTCCGGGTTTTTTCGCCGGTTTGTCATTTCGTGCTTGATTTTGTGGCGGGCCGCGTCGACGATGCGAGCCCGCCAGATTATTTATCCGACGTCTACGCCTCGCCATGACCGATCCGTCCGAAATGCCCTTCGTGGGCCTTGCCCCTTTTCTGCGTGTGAGCATCGCCGGCGGCGACTTGCGCGAGCTTGCCCAGGCTCTTCTGGCAAAAACGGACGAGGAGCCGGACAACGCCAATCTGTGGATGAACCTGGCCACCGCCTTCTTCTCGATAGGCGAACGGGAACTGGGCCTTTCGATGCAGGCGCAGGCGCTGCAGATCCAGCGCAGCTATAGGCTCCCGGCGGCCCGCCAACCGGCCCGGTTTCGTTTGTTGATGCTGATGGCGGCGGGCGATCTGGCGGAGAACACGCCGCTCGACTGCCTGCTCGAAGACAGCGACGTGGAGCTGCTGCTCTACTACGCCACCGTCGAGGCGCCGCTGCCGCCGAGCCTGCCGGAGCACGACGCGGTACTCGTCGCGATCTCGGAAACCCGCGACAGCCGGCCCATCCTGGAGGCGCTGGTGCCCTTGCTGAGCCATTGGGAGAAGCCGGTCATCAACGCCCCGCAGTACATCCCGAACATCGAACGCCGTACTGCGAGCGCGCTTCTCAGCCAGATTCCCGGTCTGCTCATTCCGCCCACCGTACCGCTCAGTCGCGGGGCGCTTGAGGCCATTGCGGAGGGTGCCGCGACGCTGGCCGACAGCTTCGACGACGGCTGTTTCCCGATCATCCTGCGTCCGGTGGGCTCCCACGCCGGCCGCGATCTTGCCAAAATCGACGACGCCGCAGGCATTGCCGCCTATCTGGCCACGGTGGCGGATTCGGACTTCTATCTGGCGCCCTTCATCGATTACCGCGGTCCGGACGGATTGTTCCGCAAATACCGCGTCGCCCTGATAGCGGGCCGGCCATTCGCCTGTCACATGGCCATTTCGTCCCACTGGATGATTCACTACGTCAACGCGGGCATGTACGAAGATGCGGCCAAGCGTGCCGAGGAGCGCGCCTTCATGGAACACTTCGACGGTTTCGCCGGCCGCCACGCCGCGGCACTGGAGGCGATCTACCGGCGCTCCGGGCTCGATTACGTGTGTGTCGATTGCGCCGAAACCCCGAGCGGCGAATTGCTGATCTTTGAAATCGACCACGCCATGGTGGTGCACGCGATGGATACCGAAGCGCTCTTCCCTTACAAGCAGGTGCATATGCTCAAGGTGAAGCAGGCCTTCGAGGATTTTCTTTACAGCCTGGGTGCGCCGTCGAAATGAAACAGATGCCGGCCAATCCGCTGAACGGCCTCAATTTTTCCGGCGGGCCGGGTGTGCTTCCGGAAAGCGTGCTGCAGCAGGTGCAGGAATCCATTCTGGCGGTGCCGGGCGTGGGATTGTCGATTCTCGGCATCAGCCACAGGTCGGACTGGTTCGCGGCGGTGGTGGCCGAGCTCGAGGCCAATGTGCGGGCTTTGCTGGGCCTGCCGGCGAACTACCACGTCCTGTTCTTGCAGGGTGGCGCCACGCAGCAGTTCTCGATGCTTCCGATGACCCTGCTGGCCGGCCAAAGCCGACCGGCGGACTATCTGCATACCGGCTACTGGAGCGGCAAGGCCTTGCCCGAGGCACGCCGCGTCGGGCCGGTGCGGGTGGCGTGGAGCGGCGAATCCTGCGCTTTCCGACGTCTGCCGGGCGATGCGGAACTGGACTTTCAGCCTGACGCGCCCTACCTCCATTACGTGTCGAACGAGACCGTCGAAGGCCTGCAGTTCCACCGGATTCTCGGCCGCGAGGATGTGCCGCGGGTGTGCGACATGTCCTCCGATTTCCTGTCGGCGCCCGGCGATTACGCACGCTTTGCGATGATCTATGCCCACGCGCAGAAAAACATCGGGCCGGCCGGGGTGACGGTGGTGGCGCTGCGCGACGAATTGCTGAACGACGCGCCCCGCACGCTGCCGGGCTTTCTGGACTACCGGGCGCAGATCGACGCCCATTCCATTCTCAACACGCCGCCGGTGTTCGCGATCTACGTGGTCTTGCTGGTGACGCGCTGGCTGCGCGACGAGATCGGCGGCCTGGCCGCAATGGACGCGATCAATACCCGGAAGGCCGATCTGCTTTACCGGGCGCTCGACGGCAGCGACGATTTTTACCGTGGCTGGGCCGCCCGCGAAGATCGTTCGAAGATGAATGTGACCTTCAATCTGCGCACCCCTGAGCTGGAAAACCGATTCATCGCGGCGGCCCTCGATGCCGGCTTTTCCGGTCTCGGCGGGCACCGCAGTTTGGGCGGGATCCGGGCTTCGCTCTACAACGGCCTGCAATTGTCGGCGGTCGAAAAACTGGTCGATTTCATGGAAGCCTTCCGCAGGCGTCACGCCTGAGTCCGGACCGAAGGCTGCGAAGCTTACACCTTACTTTTGCTTGCCTTTTCGGCAAACGATCCACCGCGGCGCCATGCCAGAATGGCCGCCGCCGTCGGCGGGGTTCCGGCGGGTGAGCGCGAATTGAACGACGGGAGGCGGGGAATGTTGATTGTCGCGATGGTCAGCCTCACGCTGCTGGTGCTGACGACGGTGATCCACTACGAAGTGCTGCGGTGGCTGACGGTTCTTTTGCCGGGCCTGCGCATCCGGCCGCGGGCCAAGCTCATCGTCGTCGTGATTGCCGCCTTCTTGGCCCATCTGCTGGAGATCTGGCTGTATGCGCTGGCGACCTACGGGCTGGTGCGCTATGTGGGACTCGGCACCCTGGACGATTCCAGCCGCTTCTCCCTCGATGTGAGCCTCTATTTCTCGGCGGAAACCTACACTTCGCTGGGATACGGCGATGTGGTGCCCGGCGGTTCGGTGCGTCTGCTGGCCGGCGCCGAGGCGCTCAACGGCTTGCTGCTGATCGGTTGGTCGGCGTCCTATCTGTATATCGCGATGGAACGCTTCTGGAACGACCAAGGCGCCGGCCGGGAGCACTGACGGAAAGGAACACGAAATGCGGGTGCTGGTGGTGGAGGACGATGTCACCCTCGCGGCGGGGCTCGTCGAGGGGCTGGAGCGGGAGAGTTTCCGGGTCGATCACCTGAGCGCCGCCGAACCCGCGGAAGGGGCGCTGGGCCTCACGGCCTACGATCTCGCCATCGTCGATATCGGCTTGCCGGGCATGGACGGGCTGGAGTTGATCCGGCGTGTGCGGCGGCACGGCGTGCTGACGCCCATCCTGATCCTTACCGCCCGCGACGGGCTGGACGACCGGGTCGTCGGGCTCGACGTGGGCGGCGACGACTACCTGGTCAAGCCTTTCCTGCTGCCCGAACTGCTCGCCCGCGTGCGGGCCTTGATCCGTCGCAGTCGCGCCGGGGCCAGCCTGGTGCTGGCCGTCGGGCCGCTGACCCTCGACGCGCAGCGCCACAGCGCGACCCTCGGCAACGAGGCGCTGGAGCTCACCGGGCGCGAATGGAATGTGCTCGAGCAGCTCGTTTTGGCCGTGCCCAAGGTCGTCGCCAAGCAGAAGCTGGCCGACAGCCTCAGTCAGTGGGACAAGGAGATCACGCCCAACGCGGTCGAAATCTACATCTCGCGCCTGCGCGGCAAGCTCGTCGGCAGCGGCGTGAACATCCGCACCGTGCGCGGCATCGGCTACCGTATCGAAGCGGAGGCGCCCGATGCTCCGGCGCGCTAAGGTCCGGACCCTTCGCCGGCGCCTGTTGATCTTCATTTCGTGGCCCTTGCTGGGCTTGCTCGCCATCAGCATGGTCGCGGACTACCAATCGGCGCTCGGCATTGCCGGCGAGGCCTACGACAAGGCGCTGACCAGCACCGCCATCGCCCTGGTCACCCGACTGGAGCGGGATCACGACGACAAGGACATCGAACTGGACGTGCCGCCGGCCGCCGACGCGATCCTGCGCTCGGACACCGAGGACAAGGTTCAATACGTTGTCTTCGACGAAAACGGCAGACTCATCGCCGGCGATGCGGAATTACTGGCCCTGCCGCCACCCAAAGAGGCCAACCGGTCGGAGTTGGCCGACGCCCGCCTGGGTGGGCTTCAGGTGCGCACCGCCAGCTTCCGCTACGAGAGCGCGACCCTCACCGCAACCGTGATCGTCGCCGAGACAACCCACAAACGAACCCACGCCGCCGGCCGGATTTTGCTGGCGATCGTCTGGCCCAATTTGGTCCTGATCGTCGCCGCGCTGCTGCTGGTGTATTTCGGTGTGCGTTTTGCCTTGCTCCCCCTCGATATTCTCGGCGATCGCATGGCCCGGCGCGGGCCGGGAGACTTCAGTCTGCTCGACGAGAGCGATGTGCCGGGCGAGGCCGGGCCGCTGGTGCGCGCCATCAACCGGTTGATGGACCATCTTGGCGCGGCTGGCCGGGCCCAGCAGGCCTTTCTCTCCAACGCGGCGCACCAATTGCGCACGCCGCTTGCCGGACTGCAGACCCAGCTCGAACTGGCCGTCGATGCGCTGCCGCCCGAAGCGCGTCCGCGCATCGAGCGCCTGCGCGACTCGACCCGCCGTCTGACCCACTTCACTCACCAGATGCTGGCGTTGGCACGCTCCTCGTCGGAGGGCGCGCTGATCAACGATCATCAAGCCGTCGACCTGAGCGGCTTGCTCGAAGACGCGGCATCCGATCTCATCGACACGGCGCTTGCCAAGAGCATCGACCTGGGCTTTGAAACCGCACCGGCGACGGTTGAGGGGTCGCGCTGGATGCTGCGCGAGCTGGTCGCCAACCTTGTCGAAAACGCCATCACCTACACCCCCGACGGCGGCCGGGTGACGGCTCGCTGCGGTTGCGACGACGCGGGGCGGCCCTTCGTCGAGGTGGAGGATGACGGCCCCGGCATTCCGGAGGCCGAGCGGGAGCGCATCTTCGAGCGCTTCTACCGGGTAGGGGCGAACGGCGGGGAGGGCACCGGCCTGGGGCTCGCCATCGTCAAGGAGGTTGCCCGACGCCACGCCGCCGACATCGTTGTCGAAGCGGGCGCGGGCGGCGTGGGCACCCGCTTCCGGGTTGGTTTTCCGCGCCCCGTCGCGATACCGGGCTAAGCGACGCTGGGAGCGTCGTCCGGAGCGGAGCCGGGCCGGCACTCCGCCGCTGCGGCTTTGCGTGCGCGCCGGCGCGCTCATTCCGGCTGCCGCCAACCGTCCGGCATTGTCAGGCAATTGAAGGCTTGCGCAGGTTAAGGTCCCGACGATTCCAGCAACGCGGACAGCCAGGCCATGAACGGACAAGCCACTCCCAACCCAGCAGCACCCTCCAGTTTCAATTCTGCAACCCCCTCGTTTTCAAGCCCCGCCGGCGTGCGCCGCCCGCCCGCGCTGATCTTCATCCACTGGATCACGCTGATCCTCATCGCGGCGGTGGTCGGCATCGCCTTCGTGCGCGAAGGCATCGAGGAAAAGGCCGTGCGTACCGTGCTGATCAATCTCCACCGCAGTCTGGGGCTGGCCGTTGCGCTGCTGGCCATCGTGCGCATCGGGGTGCGTCTGGCGAACCGCCCGCTGCCGCCGAGCGCGCCGATGCCGCTGCTCTCCCGCCTCGCGGCCCAGGCCGCCCACCTCGGGCTTTATGTGCTGATGTTCGCGCTGCCGCTGATCGGCTGGATTTTGTCCAGCGCCAACGGCAAGCCGGTGAGTTTCTTCGGCCTCGTCACCCTGCCGGCACTGGTTGAGGAAGACGAAGACCTCGGCGACGCCTTCGCCGAATACCACGAAGATGCCGCGTGGCTGCTTCTTGCGGTTATCGGTTTTCACGCCGCCGCCGCACTGTTCCATCACTTCGTCAAACGCGACAACGTGTTGCGCGCGATGTTGCCTGCATGGCTGGCGGACCGCCCGCGCTGAAGACCCGCTTTTCCGCTACATAAATAAGAGGATCATCATGAACCCGCTCAATTCCGGACGGCGCATCCGCCTGTCCGCCATCCGGCGCACCGGCACCACCTTGCTTGCCACGCTGGGATTCCTTGCCGCTGCACCGTCGGCCCACGCCGTACCCAGCTTTGCCCGCCAGACCGGCGCCGACTGTGCCGCCTGCCACGTGGGCGCCTACGGTCCGCAACTCACGCCCTATGGCATCAAATTCAAGCTCGGCGGTTACACCGAGACCGACGGCAAGTCGGGCAAGGTGCCCCTTTCCGGCATGATCGTCGGCTCCTTCACCCATACGCAGAAGCGCCAGGACCCGGCGCCCGACCATTCCCAGCCGAACAACAACCACAGCCTCGACGAAGCTTCGCTCTTCCTCGCCGGCCGTCTGGCCGAGAAGGTCGGCGCCTTCATCCAGGCGACCTACGACGGCATCGGCCGCAGCACCGCCCTCGACCAGGTGGACGTCCGCGCGGCGCACACCCTCGAGCTCGGCGGCAAGGAAACCATCATCGGTTTGTCGCTGAACAACAACCCCGGCGTCCAGGATCCGTTCAACACCATGCCGGTGTGGAGCTTCCCCTATACCGCGTCGGCACTGGGTGTCGGCCTGGGCGGGACTGGCACGATGATCAACGGCGGCCTTGAGCAGCGCGTTGCCGGCGTTTCCGCCTACGCCTTCTGGAACAACCTGATCTACGCGGAACTCGGCACCTACCGCACCCTGTCGCCGACCATGCAGAGCAAGATCGGCATCGGTCGCGCGGACGATCCGGGCCGGCTTGGCGGCGGCACCGCCTACTGGCGTCTGGCCGTCTTTCAGGACTTGAAGAAGCAGGCCTTCAACGCCGGCGTGTTCGGCTTCAATTCCTCCATCCAGCCCCGTGGCGAGAGCACCGGCAATCGTTATAACGATCTGGGCGTCGATGCGTCCTACCAGTTCCTTGGCACCCGCAAGCACGTGGCAACGGTGAACACCAGCTTCATCCGCGAGCGCCAGACGCTCGGTCAGCTCTTCGATGCCGGCGAGGCCGACAGCCGCAAGGCCCGCCTCAACGAGTTCAAGCTCAATGCCTCGTACCACTTCGACCAGACCTGGGGCGCCACCCTCGGCCGCTTCCTGACCACCGGCACCGCCGATGCCACGCGCTACGACTTCTCGGCCACCGGCTCGCCCAACAGTTCCGGCTACATCATGCAGGCCGACTGGACACCGTGGGGCAAGGAAGCCTCCTGGAACGCGCCGTGGGCCAACCTGCGCCTCGGCGCCCAATACACGATGTACACCAAGTTCAACGGTGCCAAGAACGACTACGACGGCACCGGTCGCAATGCGAAGGACAACAACATCCTGTTCCTCTTCGCCTGGACTTCGTTCTGATAAAAGGAAGTGCGATGAAAACGATCTCCCGTTCGATCTCGGCCCTGATGCTGGCCGCGCTGGGGGCGCTGAGCCTGCAGGCTCATGCCGCCGGTGATGTGGAAAAGGGCAAGGACGTGTTTTCCACCGAATGCGCCGAATGCCACAGCGTCCGCGAAGGCAAGAACAAGAAGGGGCCGAGCCTGTTCGCCGTGGTCGGCCGCAAGGCTGCAACGGTGGCGGACGCGACGTATTCCGACGCCCTCAAGGCCAGTGGCATCCTGTGGTCGCCCGACAAGGTCGACGCCTACGTTACCGCGCCGAAAAAGCTCGTTCCGGGCGGCAAGATGAAGTACGACGGCCTTGCCAGCGCGGCCGAGCGGGCGGACCTGATCGCCTATCTGGCCACGCTGCGCTGA
>CALMXT010000206.1 GCA_937871125.1 uncultured Zoogloea sp.
AATAGGCGTCGGTGCCGGCGAGCACGAGCGCTTGCGGATTGTCGGGCTGATCCTTCAGCACCTGCCGAAGCAGTTCCAGGCCTTTGCCCTCGATCTTGCCCTGGTTGATTTCGGCGGACAGTTCGGCGACTTCGAGCATCAGCTCGGGTTCGCTTTCCATCGCCGGGCCGGCTTTGTCGAAGGCGCGCGCCGCGTCGTCGAAGCGGCCGAGCGCCTTGTAGCTGCGCCCGAGCATGACCCAGCCCTGGGGGTTGTCCGGATTCTTTTCGAGCTTGGCGGCGAGGGTGGCGACCATCTTTTCGATCTCGGCGGCAGTCGGGGCGGCTTGCTGGGCGGCCGGGTCGAGGGCGGCCGGCGTGCCGAGGACGAAATAGAGCGAGATCGCGGCGACAGGCAGCGCCACTGCGAGGACGGCAGCGGTGCGGGACAGGCGTCGCGGCGCTTCGGCGGGCGCCGCGGCGTCGTCCGCCGCGACGTCTTCCAGCACGCGGCGTTCGAGTTCGTCGCGGGCGGCGGCGTGGTCGGCCTGGGAGAGCGCGCCACTGGCGAGGTCGCGCTCCAGCTCCGCCATCTGGTCACGGTAGATGGCGGTGTTGATGGCCTTGCGGGAGGCGTGGGTGGCCTGGCGGCGGCGCAACAGCGGCCAGCACAGGGCGACGAGTACGAGGGCAGTGAGAAACCCGGCGGCAATCCAGAAAGCGGTCATGCTTTGTTTTTCGGGGGGTTGGGCGTGTCTTGATCGGAGAGAAGGTTTTCGGCAGCGGCCCGGTCGGCGGCGGACAGGGCGGTCGGGGCGAGCAGGCCGGCACGGCGGCGCAGATAGAGGATGAGGCCGATGGCGCCACCGCCGAGCAGGGCGAAGGGGCCGAACCACAGGAACCAGGTGGTCGGCTTGACCGGCGGGCGATAGAGGACGAAGTCGCCGTAGCGGGCGACCAGGTATTCGCGGATCTCGGGATCGGTCTTGCCTTGGCGGATCAGGCTGCGTACTTCGCGACGCAGGTCTTCGGCCAGTTCGGCGTGGGAGGCGGCGAGGCTTTCGTTCTGGCAGACGAGGCAGCGCAGCTCTTCGGAAATGGCGATCATGCGCGCTTCGACCGCCGGGTCTTCGGCCATCGGGGTGGCCTCGCCGGCGTGGAGTTGTGGCGCAAGGGCGAGCAGCAGGGTGGCTACGGCGGTGGAGAGCTTCATGTCAGGATTCCTCGGCGAGCTTTTTGGCTAGCGGAAGGATCTTCTGCTGCAGCGCCTCCGGGGTGATCGGGCCGATCTGCTTGTAGCGGATCACCCCTTTTTTGTCGATCAGATAGGTTTCGGGAACGCCGTACACGCCGTAGTCGATGCCGACCCGGCCGTCCATGTCGAGCACCGACAGGGTGTAGGGGTTGCCGTGACGCTCCAGCCACGCGGCGGCGCGCTGACGGGTGAGGGTGATCTCGGCGTCGGCGGCGAGTTTTTTGACGTCGGTTTCGCCGTCTCCGCGCACTTCCTTGTAGTTGAGGCCGACGATGGGCAGTCCGCCCTGCTTGGCGAAGGCCACCAGCAGCGGGTGTTCGGCACGGCACGAGACGCACCACGAGGCCCACACGTTGAGCAGCCAGACCTGACCGCGCATGTCGGCCGGCGAGAAGGTCTTGCCGGCGCCGCCGAGCTGTTCGAGGCGGAATTCCGGCGCCGGTTTGCCGACCAGCGGCGAGGGCACTTCGTGAGGATCGCGGTTGAGGCCGACGGCGAGGAAGACCACCAGAACGATAAAGAGGCCAAGGGGAATCAGGAAACGTTTCAAGATGCGGCTCCCTGGGCGGCGAGCTTGCCGGCCCGTGAAGTGGATTTGAGTCGGTAGCGCCGGTCGCTGGCGGCGAGGAGGCCGCCGAGTGCCATGAAGACGGCGCCGGCCCAGATCCAGCTGACGAAGGGTTTGTAATACACGCGCACGCTCCAGGCGCCGTC
>CALMXT010000207.1 GCA_937871125.1 uncultured Zoogloea sp.
AGCGCGGCGCGGCGCCGGCCAAGGGCGAGTTCGTCGCCAATCAGCTCGATCTCGACGTGCTCTCGCGGCTGGCCGGGCGGCTGCCCTTCGCGCCGGCCGTTCGCGAGCGTCTGGCGGCCTTTGCGCCAGCGGGCACGGTGGCACCGCTCAGCGTCAAGTGGAGCGCCGATGGCGACACGCTGGCCAGCTATGCGGTGGATGCCCGCTTTGTCCGCCTGGGCATCGCGCCGGTGGGCGCCTGGCCGGGCTTTGCGGGTTTGTCCGGCCGCATCGAGGGCAGCGACAAGGGCGGTCGCTTCAGCCTGACGGGCAAGGACGCCGCCCTCGACCTGCCGCAGATCTTCCCCGAGCCGCGGCTGAGCCTTGTCGAACTGGCCGCCGAGGGCGCCTGGAGCCATCCGGGCGGCCAGCTCGAAGTCACCCTCGCCAGCGCCGCTTTCGCCAACCGGGATGCTCGCGGCACGGCGGCCGGGCGCTACCGGGCGCGCGCCGATACGCCCGGCGAGATCGACCTCCAGGCGCGTCTCTCGGATGCCGACAGCCGTGCCGTGTGGCGCTACATGCCGAGCGTGGTCGGCAAGGACGCCCGCGACTGGTTGCAGCACAGTCTGACCGGCGGCCGCGCGGTGGATGCGCGGCTGGTGCTCAAGGGCGACTTGGGGAAATTCCCCTTCCGCGATCCGAAGGACGGCACTTTCCGGGTCACCGCGCGGGTCGAGGATGGACAGCTCGACTACGCCGCGGGCTGGCCGAAGATCGAAGGCGTGTCCGGCGAACTGCTTTTCGAAGCCGCCGGCATGACGGTGAAGGCCCGGCGCGGTCGCATCTTCGGTGCCGAACTGAAGGACGTGACCGTCGTGCTGCCGGATTTCGAAACCAACAGCGTGCTCGACATTCATGGCACCGCCCACGGTCCGACCCAGGATTTCCTGCGTTTCGTCGCAGAAAGCCCGGTGAGCGAGAGCATCAACCATTTCACCGATCCCTTCCGGGTCGAGGGCGCCGGCAGTCTCGATCTGCATCTGGTTCTGCCGCTGCGCAAGCTGACCGATTCGCGGGTGCGGGGCGAATACCAGTTTGCCCACAACCGGCTCCAGGTCGACCCGGCGCTGCCGGCCTTTACCGAGGCGGCCGGGAAGGTCGGCTTCACCGAGAGCCAGCTCACCGTCCGGAACGGCACCGCGAGGGTTTTCGGCGACGCCTTCGGGGTGGCCGGCGGCAGCCGGCCGGATGGCAGCGTGGTGCTCAATGCGCAGGGCAACCTGAGCGTGGTGGCGCTCCGCCAGGCGCTCGATCTGGCGCTGCTCGATCATCTCTCCGGCAGTGCGGCGTGGAAGGGCGCGGTGACCGTGCCGAAGAAAGGCGGGGTCGGCTTCGTGCTGGAGAGCAATCTGCAGGGCGTCGTTTCCAGCCTGCCCGATCCGCTCAACAAGTCGGCGACGGCGAGTCTGCCTTTCCGCTTCGAGATCGACGTGCCGGCGGGGGCTGGCGGCCTGTCCGGCGACACCCTGAAGCTGGCTGCCGGTTCGGTGTTTCAGGCCCAGTTCCAGCGCCGCCACGAGGGCGGCAAGACGATCATCGCCCGCGGCGGGCTGGCCCTCAACGAGCCGCTGCGGATGGCCGACAAGGGCGTACTGCTGGCCGCCAGCGCCGATCGCCTCGATGCGGACGCCTGGCGCAAGGCGCTGGCCGGCAATCCGGAGCGTCGCGACAAGGCGTCGGGTGCGGCCGCCGGCAGCGACGGATTTCCCCTGTCGGGCCTGGCGCTGAGGGCCGGCGAGCTGCGCATCCTGGGGCAGCGCCTCAACGATGTCAGCCTGCGTGCGGTGATGGAGGAAGGCGGCTGGCAGGCCCGCCTGACGAGCAAGGAGGCGACGGGCGAAATTGGTTGGCGCGACCAGGGACGTGGCCGTCTGCAGGCGCGTTTCCGCCAGCTCTCGCTCGGTACCGCCGGCAAGGACGGCGCCGCCGACACGGCGCGGCCTGACGAAGAGCGCCTGTCCGAACTGCCGGGCCTCGACGTGACGGCCGACAGTTTCGTGCTGCGCGGTCGGCCCCTCGGCCGGCTCGACCTAAAGGCCGCCAACCGGGGCGAGTCGTGGCGGCTGGAGCAGTTCAGCATCGCCAATCCGGACGGCGTGCTCGCCGGCAACGGCGTCTGGCGCCCCGGCGCCAAGGAGGAAACCCGGATCAACTTCAAGCTCGACGTGAGCAGCGTCGAAAAGATGCTCGCCCGCCTCGGCTACCCGGAGGCGGTGCGGCGCGGCAAGGGCGCGCTGGAGGGCGAGCTGATGTGGCGGGGCGCGCCCACGGCGCTGCACATGCCGACGCTCGGCGGAAAGATGCAGGTGCAGGTGGAAAACGGTCAGTTCGCCCAGCTCGAACCCGGTGTGGGACGGCTGCTCGGCGTGCTCAGTCTGCAGGCATTGCCGCGGCGCATCACCCTCGACTTTCGGGATGTCTTCTCCCAAGGATTCGCCTTCGACCGCATTTCCGGTAGCATCCAGATGAATAACGGTGTGCTGCGCACCGACGACCTGGAACTTTTCGGGCCCGCGGCCCGGGTCTTCATGAGCGGCGAAGCGGACGCCGTGAAGGAAACCCAGAATCTGCGGGTCAAGGTGCAGCCGACCTTGTCGGAATCGATTGCCGTCGGCTCCGTCCTCGCCACGGCCGGCGCGATCCATCCGGCGGTCGGGCTGGCAACCTATCTGGTCCAGAAGGCGTTGCGCGATCCGGTGGAGAAACTGTTCAGCTTCGAATACGCGGTGACCGGAGGCTGGTCCGATCCCAAGGTCGAAAAGCTCGCTGCCGCAAAGCCCGTTGCGGCGCCGCTTCCTTAGGCGCGGGCATCCTCCGATGCCGCTTCCTGCAACCCCAATTTCAGCTCCGCCCGTGAGGAACCAAGCATGACAAGCAGCCAGGCCTGCCGCATCGCCGCCGTCCAGATGGTTTCCGGCCCCGAGGTCGGAGCCAATCTCGTCGAGGCCGACCGCCTGATCGGCGAGGCCGCGACGGCCGGCGCCCGCCTCGTCGTTCTGCCGGAGTACTTTCCGCTCATCTCCCCCGACGAAACCGCCAAGATCGCGATTCGCGAGCGCGACGGCGAAGGGCCGATCCAGGCTTTCCTGAGGGAGGCCGCGCGTCGCCACAAGGTGTGGCTGATCGGCGGCTCCTGCCCGCTCGTCGCCGACGTGCCCGACAAGGTCCGCAACACGACGCTGGTCTTCGACGACACCGGTCGGCGGGTGGCGCGCTACGACAAGATCCACCTCTTCGGCTTCCAGAAGGGCGGCGAGCGCTACGACGAGTCAGCTACCATCGAGGCCGGCAGCGATGTGGTCACGTTCGAGTCTCCCTGCGGCAGCGTGGGCCTGTCGATCTGCTATGACCTGCGCTTTCCCGAACTCTACCGGGCGATGGGCGAGGTCGATCTGATCGTCGTGCCTGCCGCCTTCACCTACACCACCGGCCGCGCCCATTGGGAAGTGCTGTTGCGCGCCCGTGCCATCGAAAACCAGTGCTACGTGCTGGCCAGCGCCCAGGGTGGGCGTCACCCCGGCGGCCGCCGCACCTGGGGCGACAGTCTCATCATCGACCCGTGGGGCGAGGTCGTGGCGCGTCTGGCCGAAGGCCCCGGCGTCGTCGTCGCCGACCTCGACCCGGCCCGCATCGCCGAAGTCCGCGCCAGCCTGCCGGCCCTCAAGCACCGTAAGATCAGCTAACCGAAGTCACACAGACCATGAGCAAGAATCCTCCGCCCAATCCGCTGAAAATCGCCAGCAAGCTGCTGCTCAAACCCTACGATCTGGATTTCGAGGATCTGGACAAGGTGTTCGGCAAGCTCTTCCGCCACAAGCTCGACTACGCCGACCTGTACTTCCAATACCACCGCTCCGAGGCCTGGAGCCTGGAGGAGGGCATCGTCAAATCGGGCAGCTTCAACATCGAGCAAGGTGTGGGCGTGCGCGCCATCACCGGCGAGAAGACCGCCTTCGCCTACTCCGACGACATCAGCCTGAAGGCGCTCAAGGATGCAGCCGACGCCACCCGGGCGATCGCCGACAGCGGGCGCCGCAAAGCCCACAAGATCGAGTCCGCCAAAAAGGCGCCGCTGGCGCTCTACCGCGCCGACAATCCCCACGATTCCCTCGACGACGTGGCCAAGGTCCGGCTGCTGGAACGCCTCGAAGCGATGGCCCGCGCCGAAGACCCGCGGGTCAGCGAAGTCATGGCCAGCCTTGTCGGCACCTGGGAAGTGGTGATGGTGGCCCGCAGCGACGGCCATCTGGCCGCCGATGTGCGTCCGCTGGTGCGGGTTTCGGTGACGGTGATCATGGAAGAGAACGGCCGCCGCGAGCAAGGTTCCGGCGGCGGCGGCGGACGCTACGACTACGGCTATTTCAGCGACGAGGTGCTCGCCGGCTTTGCCAGGGCCGCGGTGCATCAGGCGCGGGTCAATCTCGGCGCCGGTCCGGCTCCGGCGGGGCTGATGACCGTCGTGCTCGGCAACGGCTGGCCCGGCATCCTGCTCCACGAAGCCATCGGCCACGGGTTGGAAGGCGATTTCAACCGCAAGGAAAGCTCCGCCTTCAGCGGTCGGATCGGCCAGCAGGTGGCGGCCAAGGGCGTCACGGTGGTGGACGACGGCACCCTGCCGGATCGCCGCGGATCGCTGACCATCGACGACGAAGGCAATCCGACCCAGCGCACCGTGTTGATCGAGGACGGCATCCTCGTCGGCTACATGCAGGACATGCTCAATGCCCGCCTGATGGGCGTGGCGCCCACCGGCAACGGCCGCCGGGAATCCTTCGCCCATCTGCCCTTGCCGCGCATGACCAATACCATCATGTTGCCCGGCCAGCACGAGCCCGCCGAGATCATCGCGTCGGTCAAGAACGGCCTCTACGCCGCCAACTTCGGCGGCGGACAGGTGGATATCACTTCGGGCAAGTTCGTGTTCTCCACTTCCGAGTGCTACCTCATCGAGGATGGCAAGGTGACCCGCCCGGTCAAGGGGGCGACCCTGATCGGCAACGGCCCCGACTGCCTGACCCGGGTGTCGATGATCGGCAACGATCTGGCGCTCGATCCGGGCGTCGGCACCTGCGGCAAGGATGGCCAGAGCGTACCGGTCGGCGTTGGCCAGCCGACTTTGCGGATTGACGGACTGACCGTCGGCGGAACCGGAAACTGAAGGAGGCTGGATCATGGATCGTCGCGATTTCCTCGCCGTCGTTTGCCTGCTGCCTGCGGGCGCAGCCTTGGCCGCGCCCGCAGCGCCGGCGCCAGCAGGCCTGTCGCTGCCTGCGGCGATCAACAAGGCCGGTCGTCAGCGCATGCTGTCCCAGCGCACCGCCAAGGCGTGGCTGATGCTGGTCCAGGGGGTGCTTCCGGAAAAAGCCAAGTCGATTCTCGCCCAGTCCCTCCACTTGTTCGACCAGCAGCTGGCCGAACTCAAAGCGCTCCCCGCGGGCGACGAGGTTCGGAGTGCGTGGCTCCAGGTCGAGCAGGAGTGGGGCCGTTATCGCCCCTTGCTGGCCGACATCCGGAGCGACGCGAAGGCGGTATGGGCGGGCAACGAAGCCTTGCTGGGCGCGACCCAGAAGCTCACGCTTGCCTACGAGAAGGCGGCCGGCACCTCGGCCGGGCGCCTGGTGAACCTCGCCGGTCGCCAGCGCATGCTGTCCCAGCGCATGGCCAAGGCCTATTTCTTCCGTCAGATGGGGGTCAATGCCGGCCTCGCCGGCGAGATGCTCGACGCGGCAGTGAAGGAGTTCGCCAAAGCCCAGGAGGAACTCAAGGCGGCGGCCCAGAACACCGCTCAGATCAAGACCGAACTGGGCCTGGTGGAGCAGCAGTGGTTCTTCTTCCAGAACGCACTGTCGCTGCGTGAAGCCGCCGACCGGAAAAAGGCCTCCACCGACGTGGCCACCACCAGCGAGCGCATTCTCGAGCAGATGGATGCCGTGGTCGGACTGTACGAGAAGATCGCCCGGGAGGGCTGACGCCCGCGTTGCGACCATAAGGAGAGGCTCATGCGAACCCGGTTTGTGCACGCTGCGCTTCAGGCTTCGGCAGCGTTGTTGCTGATTTCGTGTGCGGCGCCGTCGTCGTCGCCCCAGGCCATCCAGCGCCTCGACCCTGCCGAACTGGCCGTGCTCGAGGCGGCCCGGGCGGCGCGGCCGTTGAGTCTCGACGAGATCGTGCGCCGGTCGCGGGCCGGCGTCGGCACGGCCGCACTGCTCGATGAGATCCGCCGCACCGGCACCCGCCACGCGCTGACGCCGGCGGAGGCGCAGCGCCTGCGCGAACAAGGCGTTGCCGCTGAGGTGCTGGACGAACTCGCTGCGGCCGAGGCGCGCGCCGCCCGCGATCAAGCCACGGCCGACAAGGTCCGTCGCGCCACCGAGCAGGCCGCCGCCGAAGATCGCGCGCGGGCCGAAGCCGAGCGCCGCCGTCGCGCCTATTCGCCCTATTACGATCCGCTCGGGCCCTACGGCCGGCCCTTCTATCCCGCCTATCCCTATGGCTATCCGGGCTACTTTGGCGGGGGTGTGCTGATCCGGCGCTGAGCGGCGGCTTGGGCTAAAATCGGCGATTCACTCAAGTAAGCCAACAGGATTCGCCATGCTCGCCTCTCCGAAAGTCCATATCGACGATGTCCGTATCAAGGAGATCAAGGAACTGACTCCGCCGGCCCACGTGTTGCGGGAATTCCCCGCGACCCCGAAGGCCGCGGGAACCGCTTTCGAGGCGCGCAACGCGATCCACCGCATTCTGTTCGGGGCCGACGACCGTCTGCTGGTGGTGATCGGGCCGTGCTCGATTCACGATTACGACGCCGCGATGGAATACGCCCGCCGTCTCAAGGGCGAGGCCGACCGCCTGAAGAACGACTTGCTGGTGGTGATGCGCGTCTATTTCGAGAAGCCGCGTACCACGGTGGGCTGGAAAGGCTTGATCAACGATCCGCACCTGGACGGCAGTTTCGCCATCAACGAGGGCGTGCGCCTGGCGCGCAGGCTGTTGTGGGACATCAATGAACTCGGCCTGCCGGCTGGCACCGAATTCCTCGACATGATCACGCCGCAGTACATCGCCGATCTCATTTCCTGGGGCGCCATCGGTGCGCGCACCACCGAAAGCCAGGTTCACCGCGAACTGGCGTCGGGGCTGTCGTGCCCGGTGGGTTTCAAGAACGGCACCGATGGCAACATCCGGATTGCCGTCGATGCGATCAAGGCGGCCCAGGCGCCGCACCATTTCCTGTCGGTGACCAAGGCCGGCCATTCGGCCATCGTGTCCACTTCGGGCAACGAGGATTGCCACCTTATCCTGCGCGGCGGCAACGGCCCGAACTACGACGCGGCCAGCGTCGCGGCGGCCTGCAAGGAGCTGTCGGCCTCCGGCGTGCAGGGCAAGCTGATGATCGATTTCTCCCACGCCAACAGCAGCAAGCAGCACAAGCTGCAGGTGAATGTCGCACGCGACGTTGCCGGCCAGCTGGCGGACGGCAACGACCGGATCATGGGGGTGATGGTCGAGTCGCATCTGAAGGAAGGACGCCAGGATCTGAAGCCCGGCGTCGAGCTGGAGTACGGCAAGAGCATCACCGACGCCTGCATCGGCTGGGAAGACAGCCTGACGGTGCTCGATGTGCTGGCCGAAGCCGTGCGCCAGCGCCGCGTGAGCCGCGCGCACCCGGAGCAATAAGCTAACGGGGCGCCGCGTCGGCGCCGGAAAAAGCGGGCTGTTGCGCCGGGCCGGGAATCGTCGTGGCCCGTTCGCGGCTTTCGATGTGTTGCCCGCCGCGCCGCTTGGCGCGGTACATGCGGGCGTCGGCCACTTCGATCAGGCCGTCGGCGGAGCCGGCATCTTCCGGGAAGACCGCGACTCCGATGCTGGCGGAGATGGGTTTGTGGGTGGCATGGGAGGCGAGAAGCGCCGTCATGATCTTGGCGGCAACTTGCTCGGCCGAAGTGCTGTGTTCCAGTTCGGTGAGCAGTACCACGAACTCGTCGCTGCCGAGGCGCGCCACCGAGTCGCTGGAGCGCACGCAGTTGCGCAGCAGGTCGGCGGTTTCGAGCAGCGCCCGGTCGCCGGCCGGATGCCCGCCCAGGTCATTGATGCGCCGGAAATCGTCGAGGTCCACGAGAATCACCCCAACCCGTTCGTGATAGCGCTGGGCCCGGGCGATGGCCTGGTTCAGCCGGTCGGTGAGCAGGCGCCGGTTGGGCAGGCCGGTGAGGGCGTCGTGGTAGGCGAGGTGGCGGACCCGCTCCGAGCCGCGAACCTGTTCGGTGATGTCGTTGGCGGTGCCGTGGTGGCCGAGGAAGGCGCCGTGTTCGTTCAGCCGCGGCATGCCGCTCAGCAAGAGCCAGCGCGGTCCGTGCTGGCCGTTGGACAGTTCGACCGTCAAATTGCGGAATCCCTTGCCGTTCTCGAAAGCCTCGCGTAGCGCCGCCTGTCCGCTCGGTTCGCGGCCGCTGCGGTGGAATTGCCACCATTTGCGTCCGAGACTGTGCTCCAGGGTGTCGTCGTGGGGGATGTCTGCGTGGCGGCTGACGTGCATGAGGCGATGCTGGCTATCGGTTTGCCAGTACCAGTCGGCGCTCTTGCAGACAAGAGCCTGGAGCTGGGCGCCGTGGAGTTCTTCGCGGCTGGTGGCGTCGATCTTGTCGGTGATGTCGAAGGCGACCCAGACGATCCGGGGCGGGGTTTCGGTGCCGTCCACCGCCTGACCGGTGACTTCGGCCGAGAACACGCTCCCGTCGCGGCGCTGCAGGCGGATGGAGCCGTGGTAGGTGTCGCCCCGGCGAATGGCGTTGGCAGCGGCGCGGGCGTGGCGGCGCCAGTCGACGCGGTTTTCGAAGACGCGGGCCAGACGCAGCCCGGCGATCTCGTGCTCGGAGCAGTGCATGATCTCGGCAAAGCGCCGGTTGCAGAGGTCCACCCGGTGGCCGCGGGACAGCACGAGGGCCGCGCTGGCGTTGTCGAGCAGGGTCTGGCGGGGTTCGGGCGGGAGGTCGTCGGTTTTGGGTTGGCTGTCGGGGCCGGCGTCGTGCCCATGTTGCAGTACGTGCAGACCGAAGGCGAAGAGTGCGACGGCCACCAGCCATAAGCCGGCTTCCCGCATGGCCGGAGGCGGGCTTGCGACCGACAGGATGAACAGCGGCAACAGGCATGCGGCAATAAAGGCGACGGTGGTGCTGCGGCTATGCTGGAGCGTTCCGGCGCCGGTCAGCGTGACGCCGCCGAGCACCATGAAGACGATGGCTTGGGACTGGGGGGAGGCGTGGTAAGGACCGGCGAGGGCCAGGGAACCCCAGGCCGCGCCGCTGGCAATGACACTGGCCGACGAGAAGTAATGATGCAGCGCCGCGTCCTCCGATCGCGCGGTGTGGGTGCGTAGCGGGCGGTAGGCGCCTTGCAGCAGCGCCAGCACGAGCGTCATGGCCAGCCACCAGACCGTGAGATGGAACGGTTGCTCGACGTGCGGCCACAGGGCGACGACGGTGGCCGTGCTGGCCAGTTGGCTGATGACCTGGAGGCGGCGGGCATGGTTGCGCCCCGCATGGGGGGTATCGTCGTGGCTTGCGCGCGGGCGAAGTGAGTCCTGTTGAAGTAGGAGCAGGCTGCCGAGTCTCATGCGGGTGCGTCTGGGTGTAGAAGGGGAACCACGGGAGGCGAGGGCTGTGGATAGGGGCGGGCGTCCGGGCAGGCGCAATCGGGGCGGATTATCTAAGGTGTGAGGATTTGGTGAAATATGTCAAAAGACATAGGTTTTTCAGTAATTTGCGATAAGTCGATGATTTATAAGGAAATGTCAAAATTTGTTAAAAAATTCTTTCTGCGGGAAGTGAGCTTGTGAAGGTGTCTTCGTCGGAGGTGGTTGGCCGTTTTGCGCCATCGCCGAGCGGGCCGCTGCATTTCGGCTCGATTGTCGCGGCGGTCGGCAGTTGCCTGTCGGCCCGGCATGGCGGCGGGCGTTGGCTATTGCGGATCGAGGATGTGGATGCGCCGCGGACGGTGGCCGGGGCGGCTGACGGCATCCTGCGCACGCTGGAGCGTTTCGGCTTTGAATGGGACGGTCCGGTGGTGTGGCAGAGCGCGCGGACGCAGGCCTACCGGGATGCGTTCGAGCGTTTGCGAGCCGACGGGCGGGTTTTCGGCTGTGCCTGCACGCGCAAGGAAATGGCGGATTCGGCGCTGGCCCGCGACGGCACCCGGCGCTATCCCGGCACCTGCCGCGGCGGGCTGCCGCCGGGTCGGGAGGCGCGGGCCTGGCGCCTTCGCGTCGAGCCGGGGGTGGTGGCGTTCGACGATGAAGTGCAGGGGCACCTGGAGGAAGATCTGGCGGCGGATGTGGGGGATTTCGTGTTGTTGCGCGCCGATGGCCTGTTTGCCTATCAGCTGGCGGTGGTGGTGGACGATGCCGATGCCGGTGTGACGGAGGTGGTGCGCGGCGCCGATCTGCTCGATTCGACGGCTCGCCAGATTCTGTTGCAGGGTCTGCTCGGCTATCCGACGCCGGCTTATGCCCATCTGCCGGTGGCCTGCAACGGGGCTGGCGAAAAGCTCTCCAAGCAGACTCTGGCACGGGCGGTGGATGGGGCGGAGCCCGGCCGGGTGCTGGTCGACGCCCTCGACTTTCTCGGTCAGGCGCCGCCGGCCGGCTTGGCCGAATCGGGGCTCGCGGCCGTCTGGGCGTGGGCACGCGAGAACTGGTCGATGGCGCGGGTGCCCCGGCGTCGCAGCGTGCCGGCGTCGCGCTACGGCTGAACGGGCGCGGCGTTCCGACGCCATTCGGCAAGGGCTGCCGGAATGTCGTCGAGGGCGGCGAACACCCGGATTCCCGGCAGTTTGCGGCCGGCCGTGCGCAGACCGGCGCCGCCCGCCCAGAGTTCGATTTGGGGTGGCAGGCCGGCGCGCAGGCTGCGCAGCCCGTCGAGGGCGTGGCGCAGCGGGTAGGCGCTGCTGAACGACAGCGCAACGATGTCGTAGTGGCCGGCGATTGCGGTGCTGCGGATGTCTTCGAGGGGCGTCTGCACGCCGAGCGACACGCAGCACGCGCCTTCGGGCGTCAGCATGGCTTCCACCATCAGCAGTCCGAGGGCGTGCTGTTCTTCCGGGAAGGTGGTCAGCAACACGGCGGGCCGGCCGCGGCTCGTGCCGCTGCGGGCTGCGATGGCGGTGCGCAGGATTCCCTTCAGCTGTTCGGTGTAAAGGTGCTCGGCGGGCACGTCCACTTCGCCCCGCAGCCAGGCGTCGCCGACCATGTCGTTGAGCAAGGCGACGATTTCCATCACGAAGGGCTGCAGTCCCATTTTCATCAACAGTTGCTGCAGCGTGCCGCGGAGCCCCTCGTGGTCGTGCCGGCGCACCTGTTCGAGCAGTGCCTGCAGCTGAGCGCGGCGCTCGGGGTCGGTGGCGACGGTCGGGGAACGGAGTTCGTCGAGCATCCGGCCGAGGGCGTCCGGATCGAGGGCGATCAACCGGGCCGGGCGCAGGCCTTGATCGATGAGGCGCCGGATCAGGCGCAATTTTTCCACTTGTTCGGCGGGATAGACCCGTTCGCCGTTGGCATCCCTGTCCGGGGCCGGGAAGCCGTAGCGGCGTTCCCAGACCCGCAGTGTGTCCTTGGCCAGACCCGTGTCCCGCTCCACTGCGGCGATCGGCAGGCCGACGGGCGAAAGACTCGTTGTGTTCATAATTTGTCCTGGACAAAGCGTTGACATCGGATTTGTTTGATCCTATTGTAGAAACGCAATGTCGCATTGTCTAGGACAAACATCATGATTGCTAAAAGAGGTTCGAAGCGTTTCTCCCTTGTTCTGATGGGCTTTGCGCTGACTTTGAGCGCCTTGGGTGTTCTGCATATGTCCAGGACGCCGGCGGATTTTGGGCGGAGTTCGGGCTGGATCTCCGAATCGTTCGCCGCCGCCGAGCCGACCGCCGTTGTTCCAGCCGACGACGTGGACGTGATGGTGTTTGTGCACCAGAACGCCGGCGTCGGCATTTGAGGAGCGATCCGATGAAAGCAATCCTTCGTTCGATGGCCCTTGCGGCGCTGCTGCTTGCGGGGGCGGGCGCTGCCCGTGCCGCCGAGGGCGCCTGCCCGGCACTGCTGAACCATAGTTTCGCGCGCCTGCAGGACGAGGCGCCCCAGCCTCAACCCCAATCCCTGTGCCAGTACAAAGGCAAGGTGGTGCTGGTGGTGAATACCGCGAGCTATTGCGGCTTCACCGGCCAGTACGACGGACTGGAGAAGATGTACGCCAAGTACCGCGAGCAAGGCCTGGTGGTGATCGGCTTTCCGTCCAACGACTTCGGCAGCCAGGAGCCTGGCAGCAACAAGGAAATCGCCGAGTTCTGCCGTCTGACCTACGGCGTCAAGTTTCCGATGTTCGCCAAGTCGGACGTGGTCGGTGCCGCGGCCAATCCGCTCTACCGGCAGCTGGCCGCGGCGACCGGCGAAAAGCCCAAGTGGAACTTCCACAAATACCTGATCGACCGCAGCGGCCAGAAAGTGATGAGCTTCCCGAGCACCACCGCGCCGGACAGCCGCACTTTTGTCGCGGCGGTCGAAAAGGCCCTTGCCGAGCGCCCCTGACATGGATCGGATCGATGAGAGCCGGCTGAGGGGCCGCGGGCCGGATGCCAGACGCGTGGCCGTCGTCGGAGGCGGGATTGCAGGGCTGGCCTGCGCGTGGCTGCTCGGCCGCGATCGCGCGGTGACCTTGTTCGAGGCCGGCGACTACATCGGCGGTCACACCCATACGGTGGATATCACGGTGGAAGGGCAGCGTTTTCCGGTGGATACCGGCTTCCTCGTGTTCAACCGGGAAACCTACCCGAACCTCTGCGCGATGTTCCGGCATCTCGGCGTGGAGGCGGTGGCGAGCGAGATGTCCTTCGGTGTGAGTCTGACCTCCCCCGAGCTGGAATGGGCCGGCAGCGATCTGGCGAGCCTTTTCGCCCAGCGCGCCAATCTGGCCAGACCCGCGTTCTGGGGCATGCTCAGGGATATCCGCCGTTTCAATCGCGAAACCACCCGGATGGCCCGCAGCGGCCGGATTCCGGCGCTCGCGTTGGGCGACTATCTGACCGCCCACGGATACGGCGACGCTTTCCGCGACTGGTATCTGATTCCGATGGCGGCGGCGATCTGGAGCTGTCCGACCGCCACGATGATGGCCTATCCGCTGGCGACCTTCGTGCGCTTCTGCCACAACCACGGCCTCTTGCGCATCCTCAACCGGCCGCAGTGGTACACCGTGAAGCGGGGCGCCCGCAGTTACGTGCGTCAACTTGTCGCCGGCATCGACACGGTAAGGCGGGCGACACCCGTGCTCCGCGTGGAGCGCGACGATCCGGCCGGCGTGAAGGTGGACGCCGGCGACGGCATCGAGGTGTTTGACGAGATCGTCTTCGCCTGTCACCCAGACCAGACCCTCGCCCTCCTCGGTGCGGGCGCCACGGCGGAGGAACGGGCCGTGCTCGGCGCCGTGAAATACCAGAACAACGAGGCGTGGCTGCACACCGATAGCGCCCTGCTGCCCCGGCGGCGCAGCGTGTGGTCGGCGTGGAACTACCTTGCCGGCCGCGGTGCGCCGGGGGAAATGCCGGTATCGGTGTCCTACCTGCTCAACCGGCTGCAACCGCTGCCGGTCGAGACTCCGGTGGTGCTGTCCCTCAACCCCTTGGTCGAGCCGGCCGCGGCCAAGGTTCTGGGCTGCTACCACTACGCCCACCCGGTTTTCGACAGAGCCGCCATCGAAGCTCAGGCCCGCTTGCCGGCCCTGCAAGGCCGGCATCGCAGCTGGTTTGCCGGCGCCTGGACCGGGTATGGCTTTCACGAGGATGGCCTCAACTCGGCGCTCGCGGTGGCCGCGGCCTTCGGGGTCGTCGCGCCCTGGATGAACGCCGCGGCGCAGGTCGAGGCTGCCTGATGGCGCCCGTCTTTGCCGCCAGTGTGTGCCGGGGCGCAGTGATGCACGAGCGCCGCCTGCCGGCGCCCAACCGCTTCGTCTATCCGCTGGCGACCGTGCGGATCCCGCTGTCGGCGCTCGACAGCCTGCGTGTGCCGCTGCTCGGCATCGACCGGCCCAACGTGTTCTCGCTGCAGGCCCGCGACCACGGCGCCCGCGACGGCACGCCGCTGCTGCCGTGGATCCGCGCGCTGCTGGCCCGCCACGGGCTGGGCGGCGTCGACGGCGAGGTCGTGCTGCAGACCATGCCGCGGATGTTCGGTTTTCTCTTCAACCCGGTGAGCTTCTGGTTCTGCCATGACCGCGACGGCGCCCTGCGCGCCGTGCTGGCGGAGGTGTGCAATACCTTCGGCGAGCGCCACAACTATCTGGTCGCCCACCCGGACCGTCGGCCGATCCTGTCCGGCGAGGTGCTCGGCGCGGCCAAGGTCTTCCACGTCTCGCCCTTCTTTCCGGTGCGCGGCGAGTACCGCTTCCGTTTCGAGCGCCACGGCCCGGTGGTCAGCACCGTCATCGACTACTGGGAAGACGGGCATTGCCAGCTCGCCACCCGCCTGTCCGGCCGGGAGGAGCCCCTCGATGCCGCGGCGCTGCGGCGCTGGCTGGTGGGCCTGCCGCTGATGACTTTCGGGGTGGTCGCCCGTATCCACTGGCAGGCGCTGCGCCTGCTGTTCAAGCGTGTCCCGTTGTTCCGCAAACCGCTTCCGCCTTCCAGGGAGACTTCGTCATGAATCCACTCGAAAACACCTTGAGCAGCGACATTCCCGTCGAGGCACGCCTGCGTCGGGGCGCCCGCCTCGTGCTCGGCCTGCTCGACAGTCTAGAGGGCGGCGCCGTCGAGCTGCGGCTGCCGGGCGGCGTGTCGCGGCGGGTTGGCCGCGGGCCGTGTGCGGCGCATATGCAGGTGGCCAGCGACCGGGTTTTCGATGAGATTCTCGCCAAGGGCGATATCGGCTTTGCCGAAACGTGGTTGGCGGGCGACTGGGAAACCGACGATCTGCCGGCGCTGTTGACCTTGCTGGCGAGGAACCGCGACCGTCTGGCCCGTGCCATTCACGGCAACGCCTGGCGCCTCATCGGCCACCGCCTCATCCATTTGCTGCGGAGCAATACGCGGGCCGGCTCCCGACGCAACATTGAGGCGCATTACGACCTCGGCAACGATTTCTACCGGCTGTGGCTGGACCCGTCGATGACCTACTCCAGTGCCTTGCAGCTTGCGCCGGACGAGAGCCTCGAAGCCGCCCAGCGTCGAAAATACCGCTGCATCCTCGATCGGCTCGATGCCAAGCCCGGCCAGACCATCCTCGAGATCGGCTGCGGCTGGGGCGGCTTTGCCGAAGTGGCGAGTACCGAATATGGCTGCCATGTGCTCGGCCTGACCCTGTCCCGCGAGCAATTGGCCTGGGCGCGCCGACGGGCGGAAGACGGCGCCTGGGCCTCGCGGGCGAGCTTCGAGCTGTGCGACTACCGGGATGTGCGCGGCAGCTACGACCACATCGTGTCGATCGAAATGCTCGAAGCGGTCGGCGAGCGCTTCTGGCCCGGCTACTTCGCCCAACTGCAGGCGCGCCTCAAACCCGGCGGCCACGCCGTGGTACAGACCATCACCATTGCCGACGAGCTGTTCGCGGCGTATCGCAAGGGCACCGATTTCATCCAGCGTTATGTCTTTCCCGGCGGCATGTTGCCCAGCCCGGCCGGGGTGGTGGCGCAGGCCGAAAAAGCCGGGCTGGCGGTGACCGACGACATGGCCTTCGGTCTCGACTACGCCGAAACCCTGGTGCGCTGGCGGCAGAACTTCGAGGCGGCCTTGCCCCGGATTGCGGCGCTTGGCTACGACGCCCGTTTCGTGCGCCTGTGGCGCTTCTATCTGGCCTATTGCGAAGCCGGCTTCCGGGCCGGCAGCGTGGATGTCCATCTGTTCCGCTTGAGCCCCACGGCCGGGTGAGCTGCGGGGCGCCACGGGCCCATCGACATGGAGATCGCGACATGAAAAAGAGGCTGGCCAGTGCGCTGGCGTTGGTCTTCGGGCTGCTCGGCTGTGCGGAGGTCGAGGTGGCGAATTACGCTTCCGAGAAACCGGAGCTGGATCTGGCCCGCTACTTCAACGGCACGCTCGACGCCGACGGCATGTTCCAGGATCGCAGCGGCAAGGTCGTCAAACGCTTTCACGTGGTGATTGCCGCTAGTTGGCAGGGCGACACCGGCACGCTGGACGAGCGCTTCACCTATTCCGACGGCAGCACCCAGCGTCGGGTGTGGACGGTGACCCGCCACGATGCCCATCGCTATTCGGGCCGCGCCGACGACGTGGTCGGCGAAGCGGTCGGCGAAGCCCGTGGCAATGCGCTACGCTGGAAATACGCGATGGCGCTCCCGGTGGATGGAAAGGTGTACGAGGTGGACTTCGACGACTGGATGTTTCTGATGGACGACCGGGTCATGCTCAACCGCTCGGTGATGAGCAAGTTCGGCTTCCGCCTCGGCGAAGTCACGCTGAGTTTCCGCAGGCGGGAATAGGGGAGAGGGAAGAGGGAAGAGGGAAGAGGGAAGAGGGAAGAGGGAAGAGGGAAGAGGG
>CALMXT010000208.1 GCA_937871125.1 uncultured Zoogloea sp.
CAGCCGCCTGCACAACGCCGTGCTGCACGGCTTCGGCACGGTGTGGGGGCTGAAGATCGGCTATGTCGACACCGAAACCGCGCTGCGCCTCACCTGCGATGCCGGACTCGCCATCGACGCCCTCGGCCGTGAAATCCACGTGCCGCAGAAAATCTGCCTCGACGTGACCGGGCTCGCGTCCACCCGCTTCTGGGCCGATCTGGCGCCGCCGCCTGCCAAAGCACCCGCTGCGGCAACGCCTACCGACGTCGACACCCCTGCGTCCGGCGATACCGGCACCCCGCCCATCGTAGTCACGCCCTCCGACACCACCACCGACGACCCGCGCCGCCGTGTCTACGTGGTGCTGCGCTACCGGGCCTGCCTCACCGAACTCGCGCCCGCGGTCGTCCAGCCCTGCTCCGACCAGGACGCCGCGCTGGCCCCGTCGCGCGTCACCGACGGCTACCGGCTGTGCCTCGAAGCCGCCCCGCCCGACGGCGCCGGCCTTCCGATCCGCGACATCGCCCTTCGCCCGGCGCCCTCCGCCGACCCGCGGGAACGCCTCCTCGACCTGATCCTCAACCCGCCCACCGATCTGGCTCGGCTATGGAGCGGCGCCGACGACGCACCGCTGCTGCTCGCCGTGCTCGATCTGGAAGCGGTCGGCACCCCCGCCGAGCGGGTCAAGCTCAGCGGAGCCATCGACAATAGCGTCCGCGCCCTGCTGCCCCACGTGCAGGCAGTGGCCGATCTGGCCCTGGGCATCCATCTCGAAAGCACCGCCGGCCAGCGCGCCTTCCAGGCCACCGGCGTGTCGGCCGCCGTCGGCACCGGCGCCGACGCCAGTCGCATGGTGCTGGCCGTGTCCACCAGCCAGCCGGTGCTGCCGGCCAGCCTGGGCGACGCCTCGGTGCGCGTGCTGCGCTTTGACGCGGCCTCCAAGAAATGGGTCGAACCGGCCGTCACCGCCCGCGTCGCCACCGTCGGCGGCCTCTCGGTCACGGTGGACGAAACCTGGGCCGACCCCACGTCCTATCAGGTGTGTCTCGCCGGCACCGGCGCCGCCGCGCTGCTGTCCGACGCCAACGCCCCCCTCGCCGGGGCGGCGGGCGAAGCGGTGCCGGCCGGCACCGGCCGCGACGCCTGCCTGTTCGCCACCTACCCCCCGATAACCGCTGCCTGAGCCGGAGTTCGTCATGAGCACATTTCAGTGGA
The DNA here is from genome assembly GCA_937871125.1 of uncultured Zoogloea sp. Taxonomy (GTDB): domain Bacteria; phylum Pseudomonadota; class Gammaproteobacteria; order Burkholderiales; family Rhodocyclaceae; genus Zoogloea. The sequence goes on from CALMXT010000208.1 coordinate 1,198, forward strand.
AGAACATGGATGCCGGCCTGCTGACCATGGTCGCCAAGGTCGCCCGCAACGAGCCCCTCACCGCCGCCGAAACGCTGTCCGTCGCCGAATTCCTCAAGGGCTACGGCGGCACGGCAAGCGAAGAACAGGGCTTCGCCACGACCCCGACAGGCGACGTGCGCGGCAGCAACAACCTGCGCCGCACCAACTGGTTCAACGGTCGCTACCTCACCGCCGAAGCCCTTTCGCGTCAGGACGTCTACTTCGACGCCCGCACCCGTCTCGGCGCCCATGCGCAGATGCCGGGGATCGCCTGGGGGCTCGGCATCGTCGCCGACGGCGCCAACGCCACGCCGCTCAACACCGAATCGCGCAGCGGCGGCATTCCGCCGAGCCGGACCCTCACCCTGCGCCGCGGTCTGGCCTTCGACCACGTCGGCCGGCCGATCCTGGTTTCGCAGCCCTTTGCCTTCACCATCGAACAGCTCCTCGGCGTCTACCGCAAAACGCCCCAGAAAGTCGTCGGCGGCGGCGTCGACTTCATGCCCTGCGTATGCCTCGTGGACGACCCAGCCGGCCCCACCGGCGGCAGCGCGCTGGTGCCCTCCGGCCCCTACCTGCTGGTGATCCAGCCCAACGAAAGCGAAGAGGGCGGCGCCAAGGTGATGGGCGAAATCTGCGGCGGCACCGCCGCGGTCAACTGCCGGGCCGAAGCCTGGCGCGGCGGCTTCGGCCTGTCGCTGGTGCGTTTCCCGGTCGAACTGCCCCTGCGCGGCGACCTCGCCTCCGCCTGGGATCTGCGCGGCACCCTCTCGGCCTACTTCTTCGACGTCTTCGAACATCCGCTCTGGAAGCGCTGGGACCCGGACTTCCTCACCGACGGCCCCTTCTGCAGCGACACCGGGCCGGGCCGCCACGACGCCGCGGCCATCGCCCTGGCGATGGTCTATCTCGGCGAAGACGGCAGCGTGCTCTTTCTCGACCAGTGGATTCCCCGCCGCACCATCTGCGACACCCCGGCCGAAGACTGGCACCGCACCCGCTTCGGCGCCCCGCCGCGGGCCGCCGCGTGGGCGCGCATCCATCAGTTCCAGTGCATGCTGGCCGAAAGCCTCGACAAGAAAGCCCACAGCGGCGACGGAGACAACCTCTACGCCCGCGGCTTCCGCCACATTCCGCCGATCGGCTTTCTGCCCATCACGCCGGAGAAGCCCCCCGGCGAATTCAACACCGGACTCGATATCCTCGACAACCTGCTCAAGACCACCCAGGGCGCCCAATGGCTGGTCTCGCCCCTGGTCGAATTTGCCATCGAACAGGCCCAGTCCTACTTCGACGCAACCCGCGTCATTCCCTACGCCGTGGTCGCCCTGCACGACGACGACATCCTCGAAGACCTGCGGGACGTCTTCGACAAGGACCCGATCCAGATCGCCCCCCTCCTCGAACTCCGCCTCGGCAACAACACCGGCAGGCAGGCCTACCAACGCTACAGCTTCTCCCGCCAGACCAACGCCACCCAGCTCCCCGGCTACCTGGGCGCGCTGTCCCGGCTGTTCGAGGTGCTGGGCCTCGACGATCTGGTCAACCGCCGCACCGAAATCGTCAAGCTCGTGGTGCCGCTGCAAGGCCTCACCCGGCGTCACCCGCTGGTCGGCATCCTGTCGGAAGACGCCCTCAAGCAGGCCAACGCCTGGGGCGTGAATCCGCTCCTCACCGCCGGCGGCGCCCTCGGCCAGCTCGGCACGCTGCCCCAGGCCGAAGAACTGGCCGGCCTGATCGCCAAGATCGGCCTCGACATGCTGCCCCGGCACTTCGTCGTGTACGTCAAGCAACGTCTGGTCCTCCTCGACGCGCTGTTCTACATCATCGAAGTCCTGCAGTTCCTGTTTTCTTTCTTCGCCGAAATCCAGAGCCCCGCCAAAGGCACCACGAAAGCCCTCAAGACCGAAGAACTGCGCCAGCGGTATCTCGCCCAACCGGCCCAGAAGCGGGCCATCGTCGAAGCCGTGCTGGCCCAACCCGACGTGCAGACAAGTCTCGTCCAGGCGGCCGACCTCAGCGACTCCGGCATTTCCGTCAGCAGCCGCAACCAGGCCTTCCTGGCCAAGGTCGACACCGTCGACGCCGCCCTCGGCAACACCATCGCCGATCCGCTCGAACGCCGCCGTGCCGCCGTCGGTCAGGTGGCCGACGCCTACGCCGCCGAATACCCGGACTACCAGGTCATGCAGGTGCTGGCCGCGGTCCAGCCGCCCCAGCAGACGCTGACCGTGGTGACCAAGCTGTCCACCGCCCGGGCCACCGAGAAGGCCCGGACGCTCCAAGACGATCTCGCCGGCAACGACGGCCCCACCGTCTTCGCCGAATCCGACGCCCTGCCGCTCTACGCCAACCTGCGCGCCAGTCTCGACGAGCGCAAAGTGGCCGATTACGTCGGCGGCACCGACGACGCAACCGGCAAGCTGACCGCCAAAGACCTCCTCGCCCGCTCGCCCGCCGAAGCCGAACTGCTCCTTGGCGCCGACAACTACGCCAAGTTCCGCAGCGCCTTCCAGACCGACCGGCGCACCGCCGTCACCGGCGCCGAAGTGCTGGCCAAGGGCGTACCGCAGACGCTGATCGTCAAGGTCGAAACGGAGCTCAAAGCCGGCACCACCGCGGAAGTCGCCATCGACAAGCTCAAGACCGACGCGACGACCGGCAGCGAGGCCCGCCCGATCCTCGACCAGACCGCCAACCTGCTGCGCATCACCGGCGGCAAGACGAACTTCCTCACCCTGGTCAAGCGCACCTGAACCATGTCCGCCGCCCTCGACATCGGTCGCCTCGTCACCCGCATCCGCAGTGCGGAGCCCGAGCGGGCGCACGCCCTCGCCGGGCAGATGCGGCAGCTGGCCGACCGCCAACTCGCCCACGCGCTCGACGGAGCCGGCGAGCGCGCGCTGGCCCGCGCCGGCCTGCCGGCCGAGGCGATGGTTGCGGTGCAGCGGGTGGATCTCGCGTTGAGGGTATCGGCGGATGTGGACGAGCGGCAGCTCGCCGAAGGCTGGGCCGCCGCGTTCGAAGCCGCCCTTGCGAGCCTGCTGGCCAGCGCCTCCCCGGGCGAAGACGGCGACGACGCCGCCGCGGTGTGGTTTGCCGATTCCTGGGCGGCCGAACGCCGGCACCTCGAACGCCGAGCGGCCGGGCTGCCCGATGCCTGGTGGGCGCCGGACCTCGCCACCGACGGCGGCCTCGCCGATACCACGGACGCCCCCGCCGCCCTCGAAGCGCTGGCCATCCTGCTGCGCTGGCTCGACCGCGACCCGCCCCGCGCCGTCGCCCTGATGGCCGCGCTGGCCCGCGCCGACGCCCGCATCGCCGCACGGCTCGACGCCGACGCGGCGCACACGCTGACCCGCCGCCTGCTCGCACTGTTCGCCCATCGCGACGCCACCGAAGCGCCAAACGAACCGACCGATGGCGTGCCCGCCCGGCACCCGCCCGCGGCCGCCCCCCAACACCTCGACCCTGCGCTGGCACGCAATGCCGACCTGCGCGCGGCCCTCCTCGCGGCCCTCCCCACCCCCGATCCGGCCGCTGCCGCCCAGGCCGCGCCCTGGCTTCTCGCCGCCCTCTTCGCCGCCAACCCGGCGCTGACCCGCCTCTCCGCCACCGGAATCGAGCGCGCCCTTCGGCACTGGCTGCAACGCACGGCCACCGGACAGCCTCCAGCCGCGCCCGTCCCGCCGGCCAACCCGCCCACCGCAGCCACGCCGAGCGCGTCCGTCGCCGAGCCGGAAGCCGTCTCCGTCCACAGTGAAATCCACGCCGGCGGCCTGCTCCTGCTGCTGCGCCCGCTTGTCCGGCTGGGGCTGCTGCCCGAACCCGAACAGCTCGCCTCGCGGCTGGGCGATCTGGCCCTCACCGCCCTGCGCCGGGTGCTGGCCCCGCTGCCGCCGGCCGAACGGGCCGTCGCCCAGGAACGGGAACGCCCGCTGCTGGCGGTGTTCGCGCCCGAATGCGACTGGCGCGAGCGGATCGCCACCCTTCCGATCCACGACGTCAAGGCTGCCGACGCGCTGCTCGACGCCCTCGCCGACGCCATTCCCGCCGACATCGCCTTTGCGCCAGGCGCCGAACGCCGCCTTTTCGGCCGTCGCCCGCCCGCCTTCGCCACCGCCCCCGAACTGCGCCTCGCCCGCCTGCTGCTACGCCCCGGCGTGCTCCGCGCCAGCGCCTGGGAAGCCGAGCTGGTCTGGCCGCTGGCCGGCATCGACCTCGCCCTGCGCCGCGCCGGCTGGGACCAAGACCCCGGCTGGGTGCCGTGGCTCGGTCGCAGCATCCGCTTCCGCTTCGGGGACGCGCCATGAACGCCCCGCTGCCCACCGCACGCGTCGCCGGCCAGCTCGAATTGTGGCTGGCGCTGGCCGCCGGCCGGCTGCTGCTGCAACGCCCGGACGACGCCGGTTTGCGCCGTCTGGCCGCCACCCGGCTCGCGGTCGACACCCCCGAGCAGCTCGCGGAGAGCATCGCCGCCGGGGCCGAAAGCCTCTTCGACACCCTCGCCGCCCAACCCGACGGCACGCCGCTGGCCCGCATCGCCACCGGCTGCAGGCTCTCCGGCTTCGATCTCGATCTGCTCGGCTTCGCCGTGCTGCCCTGCTTCGACGAAGACGCCGCCACCGCCATCGCCACCGTCGCCGGAGCCCGTCGGCTGTCGGTGGGCATCGCCCTCAAATTGCTCTTCGGAAACGGCGCCGAACCGGCCGAAATCCGGCAGGCCGTGCGTGCCTCGCCCCTGTGGACCAGCGGACTGATCCAGGCCGAAGAAGCCACCCGCCCCTTGCTCGAACGCCGCCTCGACCCCACCGAAACCCTGCTGGCCGGCCTCGACGGACAGGCGGCGGCCCAGATCGGCGCCGGCTGGCAGACCCGCATCCTGCCCTCCATCGCCCGGCCTGCCGCCAGCATCCAGCGTGCTGCCGCGCAGATCGTCCTGTCGCCCTCCCTGTGCGTGCACCTGTCAGGCCACCCGGAGCGGGCCGAGGAAGTCCTGTCCGTCGCCGCGGCCGCGGCAGCCCAACCGGGAACCGCCATCGTCCTCGACGGCCCGGACGACCCCAATGCGCCGCCGCCGTGGATCGAAGCCCATCTGCTCCGCCTCGCCACCGGCGCCCTGGTCGCCCTACGCACCGATCTCCACCAGCTCGCCGCGCCCAGCCGCGTTCCGCCGGCCCTCGTGATCGCCCCGTCCAGCTTCGCGCTGCACGGCCCCGGCGCCCGCCTGCGGCGCATCGAGGTGGGCAGCAGCGACGCGCTCGAACTCGCCGACGCCTGGCAGGCTGCCCTCGGCTGCACTCAGACCGACGCCGACGAACTGGCCGGCCGCAACTGGATCGACAGCGATGCCCCGCCGCTCATCGCCGGCACGCTGCCGGCCGACGCAACGGTGCCGCAAGTGCTGGCCGAACTGGCCCGGCTGACCCCGCCGCGGGCGCTGCGCCTCGCCACCCGCAGCACACCCGACGTGCCGTGGACCCAGCTGGTGGTGCCGCCGCAAACCTGCAAAGGGCTGGACGACCTGATCCGCCGGGTGCGCCGGAGGGTTGGCGTACAACTGCGCTGGGGCATGGCCAGCGGCCGGCGCGGACGCTCGGTGGTCGGTCTGCTGCACGGCGAATCCGGCACCGGCAAGACCCTCGCCGCCGAAGCCATGGCCACCCGCCTGCAGTTGCCGATGCTGTCGGTGGACCTGTCCCTGGTGGTATCCAAATACATCGGCGAAACCGAGAAGAACCTCTCCGACCTGTTCGCCGCCGCCGAGGGCTACGCCGCGCTGCTGTTCTTCGACGAAGCCGACGCCCTCTTCGGACGCCGCACCAACGTGCAGGACGCCCACGACCGCTACGCCAACATCGAAGTCAATTACCTGCTCCAGCGGCTCGAATCCTTCGAAGGCTGCGCGCTGCTGGCCACCAACCTCATGCAGGGCGTCGACGAAGCCTTCATGCGCCGCTTCGATCAGGTCATCAACTTTCCCCGCCCCGGCGTGGCCGAGCGCTCCGCCATCTGGCGCGCCCACCTGCCCACGGCGCATCTGGCGCCTGGAGTTTCGATCGAGCAACTGGCCGAGCGCTTCGAGCTCACCGGTGGCGAGATCCGCAACGCCGCCCTGGCGGCGGCCTTTATCGCCGCCGACAGCGGCACGGTGGTCACCGACGGCATGCTGGACGCCGCCGTGGCCGAAGAGTTCACCAAACTGGGCCGGCCCTTCCCCCGCCGGCAGGGAGCATTTCCATGACCGACATCGCCACCACCCTCAGCACCGCCAAGGGCAAGCTCGCCAGCTGGCAGGCCGAAGCGGCCAGTTCCGCCGCCAGCGGCGCCTCGCAGGCCCAGACCGCCGAAGCGGCCTGGGACGCGGTTGCCGCCATCGAAGCCGCCACCGCCCACGCCGAAGGCCTGCGCGCGCAGATCCTGGCGCGCAACGACTCGGTGGCCGCGGCTCTCGCCGCCCGCGCCGCCGTCCTCGCCGACGCCGACAAGGCCCGCACCGAAGGCGCCACCCCGCCCATCGCCGACGCCACCGCCACCGCCTTGCGCGCCACCCTTGCCACGGCCACCGGCGTCTCGCCCGCCACCAAGCTCGACGGCGCCGATTTCAAGACCGCCGTCGGCACCGTCGACACCGGCATCGCCAGCCTCGACGACGCGGCCATCGCCGCGCTGGCCGGCGCCCTCGTCACCCTCGAAACCCAGCTCAAGGATTGCGAAGACGCCGAGGCCACCGCCGAAGCCGCCCTCGCCGCCGCGAACAACGCGCCGGCCGTCATTGCCGACGATCTGGCCAAAGCCCTTGAAGCCCGCGAAGCCGCCCTGCGTCTCGCCGCCGCCGGCAACAAACCCGGCGCGGTGCTGGCCTACGTGGATTATCAAGCGGCCCGCAGCCGCCTCGCCACGGCCGCCACCGCGGCCCCCGGCACCAAACTCCAAACCGACTGGAACACCGCCCGCGACGCCCAACTGCAGGCCGTGGCCGATCTCCTCGCGGCCCAGACGGCGGTGATCGAATGCCAACTCGAACTGGCCCGCAAACGCGCCGCCATGACCGCCAAGCTGGCCACCCGCGACGCCACCGCCGCCGCCGCGGTCGATGGCGTGCTCAACCCGCCGCCGCCCCCCGGCCCGTAAGCCGCGTCGCCGAACGCCGGACAGGGTCATGAGCCGCCACGCGATTCCGGCCGACGCCAAGACGGCCAAACCGCCTCGCGAGGGCAGCGCACGCAAGCCGGCAGAGCAGGTCAGCGAGCGCGCGGCGGAAGCCGTGCTGCTTCCGCCGCAGCCCATCCGCGCAGGCACAACAGGCACAACGCCCATCTACGGTGGCGCAGCCGACCCTGGCGGCAGCCAGCCGCAAGCGCCGCCCCTGCCGCGGGGCGGCAACCAGTCCGACTATCTGGGGCGCAGGCTGGGCGCCGCGCCGGCAACCCCGGCCGCCCACGGCGCCAACCCGCTGCCGCGGCGCGAAACCCTGGAGCGCCTGTTCGGCGAGCCCCTGCACGGGCTCGACGTGGCCCTCGGCGTCGCCGCCCCCGGCGGTCGGCCGGATGCCCGCGCCGCCGCCCGCGGAACACGCCTCGAATTCTCCGAAGCCGCCCCGCCCCTCGGCGTGCTTGCCCACGAAGCCGCCCACGCCCTGCAGGCCCGGCGCGGCGCCGGCGGACCGACCGACAGCCGCAGCACCCTGGAGGCCGAAGCGCACCACGCCGCCCGCAGCGCCTCCGGCGGCGGCCCGCTCGCCCTCCGCGGCCGGGCGCCCGCCGCCTGGCTGTACGACGCGCCGGCCGGCCCACGGGGAGCGGAAGCCCTGCGCGCAGCCCTCAACCCGGCGGGCGACCAAGGTTTCTCCAGCACCCAGACCCTCAGCCTGCTGCGGGAGAACGCCGCCCCCGCCGACATGGCGCGCTTGCGGGCCGATTACGGCGCGGCCTTCTTTCCCGACCTGAAGCGGCGCCTGACCGACACCACCTGGGGCGAAGCGCGCGGCTACCTGGGCGCCCAACTGACCCTGGCCGAAAACATCCAGACCCGCACCGGCATCCTGGTCAGCGATCAGGCCGGCGTCTTCGAAACCCTGGAGCGCTGGCCGGATGGGGACGTGCTGCGCATGATCGAAGAGGCGCAGGGCGTTCCCGCTCCGGCTGCCGCGCCCGTCGCCGCGACGACCGCCCCTCCGGGCCCGGCGGCGGCCACCTGGGCGTCGGTGCAGGAAGCCCTCGCCGGCGCCCTCGACAGCGAAGGCCAGTACCGGGCCACCCAAACCCTGCTCGGCAAGGCCGAACGTGCCCGCGCCGCCCGCCCGCCGCCCCCACCGGGAACGCCCGCCAACGTCGATGCGGTATCCCGCCAGCGGGTTGCCTACGCCTATGCCCGGATCGCGTCCGCCGAGTCGGCAAGTCGGCCCCGCGACGCCTATCTGGCGATTGCCGACCTCAACGCGGCCCAGCGCGCCGAACTACGGCCCCGGCTGGACGGCGGCAACTGGCCCCGGCTGGGCGCCACCATCGACCGGATTCGCGCCATTGCCGGCGTTGCCGACGATGCCAGCGCCCTGGAGCAGGCCCTGCGCGGCGCCGGCGGCGGAAGCGGCGACATCTCGCCCGCCATGCTTGAAAACGCCGCCGGACGGGCCGGTGCCCTGATCGCCGCGGCCCGCGCCCGGCTCGAAGCCCTGCCGCCGGCGTCCAGCGAGGAACGCAACCGCCGCACGGCCGAACTGGCGGCACTGGAGCAGCGCTTCCACGAAGGCAGCCTGGTCCAGTCCTTGTATTTCGCCTCCCACGAAACCGGCGGCGCCACCCTCGCCGCCCTTGGTGCGCCAGCCGGGCAGATCGCCCAGTTCACCATCAACCAGGTGAGCAACTTCAGCGAACTCCTCGTCTTCGTGCGGCGGATTCCGGCAACCCAGCGGCTCACCCTCACCCAGTCGCTCTGGTATCAGGCCAAGCTGACCCAGGTCATGGGCATCCACCCCAGCCCGGCCCAGCAGAACCTGCTCCTCGCCGCCCTTTACGAAGGCCATCCGGAACTGGCGAACACCGATTTTCTGCGCTCCCAGCAAGCCCTGCTGGATGCCTACGACATCGAGCAGGCGTGGACGGCCCACGATACGGCGCGCACCTGGACCGCCCTCTCCCGCATGCCGGACGAGCGCCGTCAGGCACTGGTCAAGCTGCTGAACACCCCGCCGGATCCCGAGCATCGGCAACCGGAGCCGCCGCTTGCCGGCGTACTGCGCCGCCTCGAAGCCGGCCGGCTCGAAGAACGGATGCAGGCGCAACGCCTGCGCCGGGGGCTGAACGGCGAAGCAGCAAAATTACTGCTCGAAGACGCCACCGCACTCACCGTGCGCGACGGCAAACCCGCCCTGAAGATCGCCGATCCCCGCGCCTTCATCGAATCGGTCGTCCGCAGCCCGGAGGCCCAGGCCGCGCTGCGGCGAGGCTTGGTGATCCGCCGACAGTTGCAGGAGAACCCCACGCTCCAGGTGTCGCCCGAAGATCGCGCCCTGGCCCAGCGTTACGACGCCGCGCAGCAAGCCGCCCGGGAAATCGGCGAGCAAAGCCCCGAACTACGCCTCGCCTTCGAGAACGTGGCCCTCGGCGAACCCGACATCCAGGGCAAGGGCAGCGGCACGCTGGACCCGGCCCAGGAAGCCGATTTCATGCATTACCGGCTGGAGGAGCGGATCGCCGCCGTGCGGACCTGGGGCTCCAAGGCCACCACCGACATCCTGAGCTGGGCCGGGCCCACCGTCGATGAAAACGCCGCCCGCTTCCGGGTGCTCTACGACCAGACGCGCCTGCGCGGCATCGGCCGGCCGGAGCTGGCCCAACTGGCGGATTTCTACTACCGCACCATGGCCGCGCTGGACGCCTTCGCGCCGGCCAACCGGGCCTTCGCCAGCACGGCCGCGCAACTGGTTGCAGCGGTGACCGCCACCGTGGTGGTGTCCGCCGCCAGCGGAGGCAGCCTCGGCCCGGTGGCGGTCGGGGCACTCGCCGCCTTTGTCGGCGGGGCCAGCGCGGGCCTCACCGGCGCCGTGATCCGCGGTCAATCCACCGATGCGGAAGTGCTGACCGACGTGGCCACCGGCGCAGTGGAAGGTGCGGTTTCGGTGGCCGGCTCCGCGTTGGCCGCGCGGGCCGTGCATGGCGCCACGGCCGGCCGGGCGGCCGGACAAGCCGCGCGGATGGCGGGCGGCCAAGCGGTGCGGGCCGCCACCGGCGGCACCGGCGCAGCGGTCGCCGAAGCGATCATCGACGGCGCCATCGGCGGAGCGGCGGGCGAACTGTTCCAGACCTCCATCGACGAAGCCACCTGGGATCGCGGCGTGGCGGCGGCGATTGCCGCCCTGATGGCGGCGCTGGCCCGCGGCGCGGCATTCGGCGCCGGCGGCGGGCTGATCGGCGGCCTGGCCGGCGCCGGGCTGGGAGCCGCGTGGCGCCGCGTGGCCGGCACCGAGGGGCAGCAAGCAGTGCGCGAAGTGATGGGCGCCTTCGACCACATCGCGCTGGGCCAGTCCGACCGCCTCGCCGGCCTGTCCGAAGCCCAGGTGGAGGCCGTCTTCCGCGCCCGCCGGCTGGCGCTGGCCGGCGACGACGCAGCCGCCGCGGCGCTCCTGCGACGGCTGGAGGTCGTGCCCGAAGGGAAATCCGCCGAGCTCATCGAAGCCTTCCGGGCGCGGCGGAAGCTGGTGGAAAAAGCCGCCGCCGAAATGGGAACGCCCATCGACGATCCGGGTCTGGCCCAGCGCCTGGGCCTCGGCGGCGTGATGGTGGACCCCAACCTGCCGCAAGGCGCCGCGCAAGTGCGCTACGCCGTGGGCCTCGATGGCGTCGGCAAGCTCGAACTGTGGGTCGGCCGCGGCACGCGGCTCGGCGACGTGACCATCCACCAGGAAACCGTCGCCGCCCTGCGGCGCTGGGGCGAGGACACCGCCAACCTGCGCGGCATGCTCGAACGGGTGCGGGCCTGGGCGCGCGGCGGCACGCTCTCGAACGAAGAGGAAGTCATCCTCGAACTGCAAAAACACGCGCGCATGATCGAGGCCCGCGAGCGCGCCATCTCCGGCCTCACGCCGGGCAGCGACACCGCACGCCGGCTCGAAGACGAAGTCGCCCATCTGCAAAGCGCGGCCGATGGGCTGCAGGCACGGCTGGCCGGCTTTGGCGTGCCGCAGGGCGTGATTGCCGGCTACGGCGACCGCAACCCCTACGAAAGCAAATCCCAGGGCGATCTCGAACGCCTCCTGGATTCCTCCGGCACCTTCCAGCGCCAACAGCATTCGACCAGCGGAAATCCGATCAGCGAACCGGGCTTCAGCAGAGGCCAGTCCATCGACCGGGGCCGCCGCGGTGCCTACTACACCGGCCAGCTCGGCACTTCGACCTTCCCGGACATCTACGGCCGGGATCTCCAGGCGGGCGTCAACCTGTCCATGGAGATCAAGACGCCCGGCCCCACGGACACCGTGTCGACCTATTTCACCCAGCGCCACATCAGCCAGAACATCCTCACCCAGCACGGCGGGCGGCTGGAACACCTGCCCGCAGGCACCGCCCAGTATCTGGTGGTGGACCTGCGCTTCTGCGGGCAACCGATTCCCGAAGCCCTGAACCAGCTCTCCCGCACCCTCAGAAACTACCCCGGCGGCGACGCCCGCAGACTCTGGTCGGGCGTCCGCTTCCTGACGGGCCGGCTCGACGGCAGCCCGCCCGCGCTCTCCGCAGTCCTACAGATCCCGTAAGCGACCCCGACCTAAAGGCGCCGTCGCCCCACACGTCTTATCGAGACAATCATGGACAGACAGCCAAACCGCCAGAAACTGCCCCCCGTCACCCGCGACAAGCCGGCCGAACAGCGGGCCGAACGCATCGCCAGGGGAGAACGCCCGCCCACCGGCAGCCGCCCGGCCCTCGCGCCGGCACCCGTTGCACTGGGGCTCGGCGAAGGGCGCCCGCTCCCCGTGGCGGAGCGCCGCTACTTCGAAAAACGCCTCGGCACCAAACTGGACGATGTGCGCGTGCATCCCGATGCCGGCGCCGCCACCCAACTCAACGCCAAGGCCTTCGCCGCCGGGCGCGACATCGGCTTTGCGCCGGGCCGCTGGCAGCCCGGCAGCCACGAGGGGCGTCGCCTCCTCGGCCACGAACTGGCCCACGTGATCGAACAGGGCAAGCTCGGCCAGCCCGCGCTGCAACTGGACGACGCCCCCGCGCCCGAAGCCGCCAAGGATGCCTCCGAAGCGCTCACCGAAGGCGTCAAGACCGTCGTCGAACAGGCCAAGGAGAACGAAGGCGTCAAGCGTGTCCTGCTCGACCCCGCCAAGCGCTACGCCCTCGGCCGCTGGAACAGCCTCGACACCGGTCAGCAGGTCGCGGTGGGCGGCTTCGGCGCCGGCACCTATGGCCTCGCCCTCGGCGCCGGACTGGCCGATCCGGCCGGGCGCAAGCTGCTTTCCGACGTCAACCTCGCCGCGCCGCTGGGGCTGATTCCCTATTCCACGCTCACCGATTTCCGCTATGTGCTGCCCAGCGCCGCCGGCGGCCCGACCCAGTTGAAGGCGTCCTTCTCGGGCGACGAGCTCCTCGGTCTGGCCCACCGCAAACTGAGCTGGGTGCCGCCGATGAGTCTGTCGCTGGATTTCACCTGGAGCGTCGACGCCGGAGGCGGCGTGAGCCTCAGCAGCGCCAAAGCCAGTTGGGGCGTGATGCCGGGGGTGAATCTGCAGGTGGGCAGCGGCGTCGGGCTCGACTGGAAGCCGACGGTCAGCGGGCCGGACGGACAAATCTCAACGGTCATGAAATCCATCCCGGCCCCAGCCGGTGCAAGCCCCGCCCCCGGTGGAACCGCCGTACTCGTGACGGTGGATCTCCTCAAGGCGCCCTTCGTCCCCGCCCCGATCCGCGCCGCCCTCGGCGGCGACACCAAGGGAAAATAGCCCGACGCCGACACCCGACGCGAAAGAAGGGAGATCGCCCATCCGAACGTCGGCGCCGCCCGCAATCGGACCGACTTGCCCACCCGCACGGCGCCATCCGCGCCTTCGGCTTCACCCCCTCGCCCGCGGCACATCCGGCGAAACGCCGGCAACCGGCATCGCAGCGGGCTCGATTTTTCAAAAATATGAAAACGAATACAAAACGAAAATTTTTCTTAAAGATTTTCGTCGTCAACCCGATTATTTGTTTTTAGTATTTATAGAACATACTTCATCGTTTTGAGACTCCGGACACCATGGATCACAAGCAACCCATCCTTGAAAGCGACGACGAGTTGCTGGAGTTTTCCGAAGAAACCTCCCCAACGGCACCCGGCTCCGCCCCCTGGCGCATCCTCGCCGTCGATGACGACGTCGATTTCCAGAACGCCCTCGCCTTTTCCCTGAAAGACGCGATCCTCCTCGACCGGCCGATCGAGCTGACCCAGGCCTTCAGCATGTCCGCCGCGGCCCGCATTCTGGCCAGAGGACCGGAATTCGCGGTGGTCCTGGCCGATGTCGTCATGGAAACCGAGGACGCCGGCCTGCGGCTGGCCAAGGCGATTCGCGAAATGCTGGGCTATTTCGACACGCGGATCATCCTCCTCACCGGCCAGCCCGGATTTGCGCCCATCGATTCGGTGATGAGCCGCTACGATCTGTCGGACTATTGCCTCAAATCGGATATCAACCGGCGCGGCATCAAGAACATCCTGACCGGATCGCTGCGCGCCTATCGCGACATTGCCGCCGTCAGCTTTGCGCGGCGCAGCCTTAATCTGATCCTCGAAACCAGCAATCGCCTGGTCGCCAAGCGGCGGCACGAAG
>CALMXT010000209.1 GCA_937871125.1 uncultured Zoogloea sp.
CAGAAGGCAGCACCGCGTCCGGGCCGCTTCAGATTTTTGACGTTGGTGTCGAGCAGCAGGATGTTGGGCTGATCGGGAGGGCAATCGAAGCTGCGATGGCGTTTGACCCGGCCGGCCAACTGGATGATTGAGCGCATGGACGAGGGCTCGACGATGGCCCAGTCGTAGCAGTGATCCCGCCCGACTTCGGCGACGGCGGTGGCAAGGACGATGAAAAGATGATCGGCCTCGGCGCTGCCATCCAGCTTTTCGCGGATGTCGGGCAGGGAAAACACGGCGTCGGGCTGATGGCGCTTGAGCGCTCCGTCCAGTTCCCGTTCGATTTCGGCCCGCACCAGCATGGGGTGGCGGGCATGGTAGACGCACAGGTGGATGCGGCAGCCTTCCGGTGCGCCTTGGCGGTAAAGGCTGCTGGCGACGTCGAAGAGTGGGTCGATGTTGGCCATGCGGATGAGGCCGAAACTCACCCGTTTGCCGCTGTGGGGATCGACGCTGTGATGGTGGCGGTGCTGCCCGACGGCCTGATCGCGCAGCAGGGTGGCGAGTTGCCGGCAGATGTCGGCCTGCCGGGCTGCCGGGTCGGCGCCGCTTGCGGGCGTCAGCGGTACATCGACGATGGCTGCGCGACGTCTCACTTCCTTGGCAGCCGCCAGTTTGGCGAGGCGGCGCGCAACGAAGCCGGCGTGGCTGGCGAGAAAGGCGGTGCCGTCGGGGTCGGCGCCGTGGTTGCCGTTGGCCACGCCGAATTCGTCGAACCACGCGCAGCACACGTCGAGCCCCACGCCGGGGCGGCCTCGATGGCGTTGGAATTCGGTCCGACCGGCGGAGTAGGCGAGATAGAGGCCTTGGACGAGGGCCGGCGGCAGGGTTGCCGAAGAGAGCAGCACCCGGCTGCCGAGCAGGCCGGCCCAGTGGACGAGGCGGGTGAGCGCCGGGAGGTCGTTCATGTCGAAATCGTCGGGTTCGTCGAGAACGAGATCGGAAGACATCAGGCGCAGCATGGGCAGAATCTGATGGCCGCCCCGTGTGCTTTCGCAGGCGGGCATCAGGTGGTCGACGGTGCACACCACCACGGGGGCGTCGAGAAGACTGGATGCCTGGGCGTGGCGGCCTTGTTTGCCTTGCTGAAGCCAGCGCTTGAGGGGGCCGTCTTCCAGGCTGCCTTCGAAGCGGACGTGGTTGTACTCGGGGAGGAGTTCGTCGGCGGATTCGCTCCCGTCGGCGGCGAGGTTGCGGGAACGGGCCTTGTAATAATCGTGCAGCGCCCGCGTGGCGGCGCCGCCGACCAGTACGGCGAGATCTTCGGCGCCCAGTTTGAGGCGTTCGCGATAGGCGTCGCCGGTTTGCAGGGTGAGGGTGCGCAGGCCGAGGGCAACCGTGAAGCGCGCACCCAGTTGCGGGTCGGCTAGTCCGTACAGGATGCGGGCGTTGGCGAAGGTCTTGCCGCAACCGGTAGAGGCAAGATTGACCCCGAAAAAGCCTTGCTCCGCGGCCTTGTCGCGCAGGCTCTCGGCAAGGTCGAAGGCGCCGTTCTGCCACCGGAAGGCGCCGGCGCTGCGTTCCCGGAAGCCTTTGTGACGCGCGATCCGCGCCAAGCTCCGTTCCATCCGCGGGAGGGTCTGCATCAGTCGGCTGGCATTGACGCCGACGCCGATCAGGTGCTCGTCGAGCCGCTGTTTGAGCTGGGGTTCGCCTCCTTTCTCACGCGTGGAGTTGGCGTAGAGAGGCTTGCTGCCCCGGCGGACCGGATCGCCATAGCGGGCATGGCTGGGTTGGGACGAGTAGTAGTGGTCGGCCAGCATCAGGGTGAGCCGCGCGAGATGGAGCACGTAGGGGCTGGCGAGGGCCGTTTCGGCCTCGGCCGCGATCAGGCGGGGACGCTTGAGGATGGCATCGGCCGTCTTCCCGACGTGCTGCCGCCAGTGACGACTGTCGAAAGGCAGGCTCTTGAAGCGCCAGCAGGCGGCTTGCAGCTTGGCGTCGGTGCCGTCGAGCCGGCTTCCGCACCAGGCATGGACAATGCCGCCCGGCAGCAGACCGAGCGCCGGCGCTTTGAGCGCCCGGCCGAAGGCTTCGTCGGTGTCCGGCGTTGGAAGGCGGTGATGACTGACGATCAGCCAGCCGATCACGCGGGCCAGTGGCAGCTTGAGGGTGTTGAACGGCCCAAGAGGGCTTCCTTGCCCGTCCTTGAGGAGTGTATCGACGATTTTTCCGGATTCGCTGCCGTCGAGGTTGACGAGGCGCTCCAGCCAGTCCCGATCGCTCGTGCAGCCGTTGCCGACGAAGGCTTCGAACAGACGGAGAGATACCCACTCGTGGCGGAAGGGGTCGGCCACCGCCTGCGCCTTGATGAGCTTGTTCTGGAACGCGTCGTTGGCCTTGCCGAGGTCGTGGAACAGCCCGGCCAGACGGGCAAGCAGCCGGATGTCCTCGCCCGAGTGCCAGTCGTTTTCATCGTGGGTCCGGAGGATGTTGCGGCGAGTCGTATCGGTGGGCGTGGCGCCGCGGGCGTTGAACTGGCGGGCGTCGCCCACGACCCACAGCAGTTCGCTGTGGTCCTTGCCGCGAATCCAGTGGCAGGCGACCGCGGTGTTCTTGCGGGCCGTTTTGCGCAGCAGCCGGTAGAGCGTGTCGAGACCGGCCTGGGTGATGGCGGTCTGCCAGCTTCGGTCGCCGCGCCGTTCGGCAAACTGGTCGATGATCCGCCGGGTTTCGGTCAAGGCGTTCTTGGTGCATTG
>CALMXT010000210.1 GCA_937871125.1 uncultured Zoogloea sp.
CTGCGCATCGCCGTCACCGGCACCAACGACGCCCCGGTGGTCGGTACGGCCAACGTGAGCGTTTCCGAGGAAGGCCTCACAGGCGGCCTTGCCGACACCACAGCCCTTGTCGGCAGCAGCGACACGACCAATCTGACCAGCGCCAGCGGCGTTCTCAGTTTGTCCGACGCCGACGGCAACGCGCTCAATGCCACGCTTGTCGCGCCTACCACAGCCCTCACTTCCGGCGGCGTGGCGATCACCTGGACTGGCAGCGGCAGCAAGACCCTCGTCGGCAGCGCCGGCGGGGTTGAAATCCTGCGTGCCACCATCGCCGACGACGGCAACTATTCGGTCAAGCTCTCCGGGCCGATCGACCACGCCAACACCGCCGGCGAAGACGTGCGCAGCATCGCACTTGGCGTCAATGTCAGCGACGGCATCACCACCACCGCCAGCAGCCTGACGATCAACGTCGAGGACGATGCCCCTGTCGCCTCTGCCATCACCCAGAACATCGCAGTGGCGCCGGTGGATAGCAACCTGCTGCTCATGCTCGACGTTTCGGCCAGCATGATCCGAACCGACGGCGTCGGCGGCACCACCCGCCTGCAAACCGCGATCAGCGCCCTTAATGCCCTTCTCGACCGCTACGACGAGTTCGGCGAAGTACGGGTGCGCCTCGTCACCTTCAGCAGCACGGCGGCGCAGCACGGCGACACCTGGACCACCGTCGCCGATGCCAAGGCCCAGTTGGCCGCGTTAAGCGCAGTCGGCGGCACCAACTACGATGCCGCGCTGGCCGCTGGCCAAACCGCCTATGCCTCCACCGGAAAGCTGGCTTCCGGGCAGAACATTGCCTACTTCCTTTCCGACGGCCAGCCCAACTTCGGCACCGACATCGGCACTGCCGACGAAGCCGCCTGGAAGACCTTCCTGCAAAACAACCAGATCACGACCTTTGCCCTCGGCATGGGAACCGGTGCCGCCCAGACACCGCTCGATCCGATTGCCTACGACGGGGCGACCGGCACCAACCTCAATGGTCAGGTCATCAGCGACTTCAACCAGCTCAGCAGTGCCCTGCAAGCCACGGTTCCGCAACCGGCCAGCGGCGAACTCCTCTCCGGCGGCCTCCTTGGCGCGAGCGGATTCGGGGCCGACGGCGGACACATCCTCAACCTCACGGTCGACGGAGTCACCTACACCTACAACCCGGTCGGAAACAACGTCACCACCGCCGGCGGCACCAGCCACGGCACTTACGACGCCACGACTCACCAGATCGTCATCGCCACCTCCACCGGCGGCAGCCTGCGCGTCAACCTCGACACCGGCAGCTACACCTACACGCCGATCGCCACGATCACCACACTGGTCAAGGACGGCTTCAGCTTCACGCTGATCGACAACGACGGCGATACCGCCAATTCGAGCGTCACCTTCGACGTGAGCCGCCAAGCCGAGAACGTCGTCAACCTGGCCAGCACCACCTCCGGAATCGCCGCAGCCAACCTCGGCCTCACCGGCGAGTACTACGGTTACAACGAAACCGTCAGCGGCTCGAACACCCGCCTTCATGCCGACGACACCAAGTACGGCAACTTCGACCACGTCTCCGACATGGTCGGCATCGTCGACGGCCGCAGCGGGCAGCAGATCATCGGCACCTACAATGCCGCCACGGCGACCGGCGCCGACGCCACCTTCAGCGCCGACAAGATCGATTACGGTTTCGGCTACACCACCGGCAGCACGACCGTCGGCGCCGTCAATGGCAACCTCGGCAACAATCCCACCGTGGGCGCCAACCTCGCCATCAACTCGGGCGCGCTGTACGACTTCCTGCGCGGCGGCACCACGGGCGCCGACACCGCCCAATTGCACACCACAACCGGAATCGGCAACACCACGGATTCCGGCATGCGCATGGTGGGTCTGGTCAACCTCGACGGCGGCAGCTACGACATCCGCGTCACCGCCGACGACGGCTTCCGGCTCAACATCGCCGGCCAGACGGTGGCCATGTTCGACAACATCCAGTCGCCAACCGCCCGCATCTACAGCAACGTCAGTCTCGCCAGCGGCCTGCAGCCCATCGAAATCCTCTACTGGGAACAAGGCGGCAACGCCCGGCTGCGTGTCGAAGTGAAGCACACCGGCGAGGCCGATACCGCCTACAAGACCCTCGGCACCGACGACTTCGCGTTGTTTACCCCGAGCAGCGCGCCGACCCTCAACGCGCTTCAGGACATCATCGAAGATCCGAACCAGAACGGGCACTGGCTGGTCCGCACCGGCGCGCAGCTCACCGGTTCGGCGGGCAACGACGACATCACTGGCAGCGACGGGCGCGACAACATCGCGGCGGGCAGCGGCAACGACATCGTCCACGGAGGCACAGCCGCCGACATCATCGCCGGAGGTGCCGGCAACGACACCCTGACCGGCGGTCTCGGCGCGGACACCTTCAAGTGGAACCTCGGCGACGCCGGCACCACCGCGAAGCC
Organism: uncultured Zoogloea sp.; assembly: GCA_937871125.1. Taxonomy (GTDB): domain Bacteria; phylum Pseudomonadota; class Gammaproteobacteria; order Burkholderiales; family Rhodocyclaceae; genus Zoogloea. The sequence continues at coordinate 2,490 of CALMXT010000210.1, forward strand.
GGCAGTCGATGCCATCACCGACTTCAACACTGCCAGCCCCGGCAATGCGACCAGCGGTGGCGACGTGCTCGACCTGCGCGATCTGCTGCAGGGAGAACTCCACACCGGCAATCTCAGCGGCAACCTCGGCAACTATCTGCACTTCGAGAAATCCGGCGCGGACACGGTGGTTCATGTCAGCACCAACGGCGGCTATACCGGCGGCAGCTTCGTCGCCGGCGCCACCGACCAGAAGATCGTCCTGCAGGGCGTCGACCTCACCAACAGCGGCGCCCTGTCCAACGACACGCAGATCATTCAGGACCTGCTGACCAAGGGCAAACTCAGCGCCGACTGAAGCGACGCCGGCATCGTCCGGCAGGGCGAAATGGCTCGCCCTGCCGGAAGCATCGTCGATCCGGCAGGTAAACCAAGGGAGGCTCCAAACCGGAGCCTCTTTTTTTCACATCGACGGATTCGGGCACCTTGCCCGCCACGACTATCCGGCCAGACGGCGCGACGCCTCCGGCCCGGTCATGCCGACTACCCCGAGGCTGGCCGCCGCCGCCCACTCCTCGGCGGTATGAACCTGCTCGGCGTAAACCGCCACGTTGAGGCTGCGGGCCACATCCACGATCGCCTTCACCAAACGCCGATGGCCCGCATTCTCGTGAAGACCCGCCACAAAGCTGCCGTCCAGCTTCAGGTAAGCGAGACGGATCGCATATAAGCGCGGCAGCGCCGCCAACTGGCGTCCGAAGTGTTCGATCCCCAGCTGGGCGCCGTGACGTCCCAACACCTCGGCCAAGGCCTCCAGGCCGGCCAGATTCGCATCCAGCCCGCGTTCGCTGACTTCCACCGCAATCCGTGCCGCATCGCTCCCCGCCGTTGCCAGCAGAACGTCCAGCCGATCGAGAAAGCCCGGCTCGATCAGCGAACGGGGCGCCACGTTGATTGCCACCGGATCGGGCGAGACAAGCAGGCGCGCCAAACCCAGACGCAGCGCTTCGAGGTCGCAGGCCGACGCCAGTCCCACCCGCACCGCCGCCGGCATGAAAGCCCCGGCTGTCAGCACGCCTCCCGCGTCCGGCAGCGGCAGGCGCAACATCACCTCCCGGTGGACCAGGGCGCCGTCGCAGGACAGCACCGGATAATCCACCAGCGAGAAATCGTGGCGGGCGAGCGCGCCTTCCAGCATCTCCCGCCAAGCCCCTTCGCCGGGCACCGGGATCGGCAGCGATGTCCGGTCCGCCTCGGCGACCAGTGCGCCGGCAGCCTCCGCCCGCATCAGTGCCGAATCCACCCGTGCCAGCACCTCGCCGGGGTTTTCATCGCGACGGTAGGTCACCACCGCCGCGTTCATCCGCAGGCCCGGCGCCCCGTCCAACTGCAGATCGAGGGCTGCCACGGCACTGCACATCCGTTCCAAGACCGCCCGGCCATCCTCGACCGAAAGTCCCGGCAAAAGAATGGCGAACTCGGCGCCCCCCACGCGCGCCAGCGATCCGTCCTCGACACCGTCGAAACTGCCCTGCAAGGCCGCTGCCACCGCCACCAGCCACTCGTCGGTGCGCGCCCGCCCAAGCTGCTGGTTGAGCATGACCAGATCGGCAATCCGCAGCATGCCGAGACAACCCGTCGGATGGACGTCCGCCTCCGACAGCACTCGGCGCAACTCGCCACCGAAACAAGCCCGGTTGAGCAAACCGGTGCCGGGGTCGCGGCTGCCTTCGTCGCGCAACCGGGCAATCCGCGCCGCCTGCTCGGCAAAGAGCGCACGCACCCGCTCGGACATGTGATTGAGTGCCCGCGCCATGCTCTGCAGCTCGACCACTTTCGGCTCCGCCAGCACCCGGAACTGACCGGCGCCGATCGCCTCGGCCTGCTCCGCCATTTCGGCCAGCGGCCGGCGCACCCAACGCAGCAATGCCGACACGCCCATCGCCCAGAACAACCCGATCGCCAGCATCAAGCTGCCCAGTTGCAGCACGCCGCGCCACAGCGAGCGATAGGCATAGCCCCGCGCCGCCTCGACCGTCACCAGCCCGACCTGACGCCAACCGTCGCTCACCTGCGCCTGCCCGGGCCGGACGTTCATCGGCAAAACCGCAATCAGCCAGTCCGGCACCTCGGCCACGTCGGGCTGGGAGCGCTCCACGACGACCCGGCCGGCCCCATCGGTAAAGCGGATCAAGCGGTAATGCCCACCGTCGAACAGCGCTGTGACCAGCAGCTCCATGGTTGCCCGGTCCTTGCTCTGCTGGGACATGGATAAAGCCAGCGACACCGCGCCATCGCCCGACTGCGCCTGAAGCTGTTGTTCGAGATAGCCGCGCGCGGTGATCAGACTCACCGCAAACGCTCCGGCGAGCACCACGCCCATCGCCACGACCACGCTGATCCACAATCGTCTCAAGAGGGACATTTCGATTCCTTCAAGGCACGTAGCCTTCTGTACGCATGCGCAGCAGCAATTCCCGCCAGCGGGACAAGCGATCCACCGGCGTCGAAGCCTGATTCGCCCCACCCACGAAAACACCCTGCGTATTGAAACTGAAAACCGGCGCGAGATCCGGACGGGCACTGGCCGGACGAATCGTCGCGATGAGGTTGTCGAGCACCAGCGGAACCGCCTCGGGCGATGCGTAATAGCTCAGCACCATATGCGCCTGACTCACGCTACTGCCCGGCCCGCCGATCTGCGCCCGAACGTAAGTCATGCGCAGTCGATTCTCCGGCACGCCGAGCTCACGCAAACTGAAATATTTTGCGAAAACGAAATCTTCGCAATCGCCCGCGCCGCGACCAAGCGTTTCCAGCGGCGTTGCCCAATAATCGGGCTGCCCCCAGACCACCGGATCGTCCGCAAAACGAATCCGGCGGTTGAAGAATTCATTGACCCGCCGCAACTGTTCTTCTTCCGGCATATCGCGCCAGCCCGCCAATGCCGCGCGCCAGGCATCCACCGCTTCGACCGCCGCAGCGCCGAAACGCTGCTGGGCCAACTGCCGCATATGTTCGATTTCGAAGCCGCCCGACGCCAGGCCAGCCAGCAGCATCGACGCCATTCCCGCCATTCCCCACCGCCGGCAAAATGGCGCCGGACGAAAGCATGAACGGAAAACCGCGAAAAACCGCATGGAATATTCAGGAAAAATGGCATGTGAAATTCTGCTCGCTTGCCCCTCGCGGACCTGCGCGCCTTGGGCAAACAGCTGGAAATCAACGGCATCGCGAAGAAAAAATTGAGCTCGGCCCTTGGCAAGCCGCCAACTGTGAAAAATTAATTCACCGGCTCGATATCGTCCGACGTGCCGACAAAAAACCCAAATAGTGCGCAACCTTGTGTGTCTTAGACACTTAGAATTCGGTCGCACACCCTAAATGAATTCGCTCGTAGTCTGAACCGCGGCTCGCCCGATACCGAGATGAAAATGTTCAAAGCAACGCAACTGTCAGTCAGCCTGACGCTTTCTCTGCTGGCCATGTCGTCGGCCTATGCAGCCACTTCCGGCACACTGCCCGACGCAATCGAAAAAGCCATCCTTCGCAACCCCGAAGTTCTCGCCCGGCTTCACGACTATCAGGCTTCCGACGCAGAACGGGACGTTGCTCGCGGCGCCTTCTTTCCGCGGGTCGACCTCCAGGGCTACACCGGCCGCGAACGCCGGGATACCCCGACCAGCCTGCCGAGCAGCTACAACCGGCCGGGCTACCAGTTGCAACTACGGCAAATCCTCTTCGACGGCTTTGCCACCCGCAACGACGTAAAGCGCCTCGGCTTCGCCCGCGCCACCCGCTACTTCGAGCTCCTCGGCACCACCGACGAAACCGCTTACGAAGCCGCCCGTGCTTATCTCGACGTGCTGCGCTATCGCGAACTGAGCGCCCTCGCCCAGGAAAACTGGGCCATCCACAAGGAAACCGTCGACCAGATCGAACGTCGCGTGAAAGCCGGCGTCGGTCGCCGGGTCGACCTCGAACAAGCCTTCGGCCGACTCGCCCTGGCCCAGTCCAACTGGCTCACCGAAAACTCCAACCTGCACGACGTCAGTCAGCGCTTCCAGCGCATCGTCGGGGAAAGCCCGGCCGACCAGCTGGAAACGCCGCCGGCCTTTGCCGACAAGCTGCCGGCCGAAAAGGACGTCCTCAAGCAGGCCATCGGAGACAACCCGAGCTTCCGTGCCGCCGTTGCCAACATCCGCGCCTCCCGCGCCAATATCGACGTGCAGCGCGCCAACAACCTGCCGACGGTCGAATTCCGGGCCAGCACCGGCATGGACCGCAACCTCCTCGGCGTTACCGGCGACACCAACACCAGTGCCCTGCAGGTGTTGATGAACTGGAACCTCTTCAAAGGCGGTGCCGACGAAGCGCGCATCCGCCAGTCCCACGAGCAGCACTACAACGCCACCGATCTGCGCGACAAAGCCTGCCGCGACATCCGGCAGCAAACCGCCATCGCCTGGAACGACGTCCGCAAACTCAAGGAACAGCAAGGCTATCTCGACCAGCACCAGCTCTCCACCGAAAAAGCCCGCGACGCCTACCGCCAGCAGTTCGACATTGGCCAGCGCAGCCTGCTCGACGTGCTCAACACCGAGAACGAATTGTTCGAAGCCAAGCGTGCCAGCACCCGCGCCCGCTACGACCTCATCCAAGCTCAACTGCGCGTGCTAACCCAGACCCACCGCATCCTGCCGACCGTCCAGCTCGCGCCCGTCTCGCGCGTCGGCCCCGAAGAAGCCGACGCCACCGAACCGACCGAAGACGAAGCCCAGCAATGCAGTTCGGTGCTTCCGGTCGTCGAACCCCTCGACACCACAGGCGCGATGCGGGGCCGCCCGCAACCCGCCGCCACCGTGCTGCCGATGGCCAATGCTGTGGCGGCCGGCGCCGTCGTCAATGCTCCGGCAGCAGCCCCCGCTGCGGCGACGGTGGAATCCCTTGTGAAATCGTGGGCGGCCGCCTGGTCGGCCAAGGACTTCAAAACCTACAAGTCGTTCTATTCGACCCAGTTCAAGCCCGATCAAGGCAGCGTCGACGACTGGATGGCGCGTCGCCAGCAGCGAATCTCCAAGCCCGGCGCACTCGCCGTCGAAGTGAGCAATCTGAACGTGCGCAGCCTGTCATCCGATTCCGCCGAAGCCAGTTTCGTGCAGAACTACCGCTCGAACGGCTATAAGGACACGACGAACAAGACGCTCCGCTACCAGCTCGAAAACGGTCAGTGGAAGATCGTCCGCGAATCCAACCGCTGACAGAGCGATCGCTCAAAAAAGAAGGGAGCCGACCGGCTCCCTTCTTTTTTGGCTCACTGCATCGCAATGTCAAAGATGCGGCTGCATGATCCGGCGATAGAACTCGTGGAAATGCTGCATCCCGTCTTCATAGGGCGACTGATAGGGACCAACCTCGTTGCGACCTTCCTTCAGCAGCGCACGACGTCCTCGATCCATCCGCTCACCGATATCGTCGTCCTCGATGGCCGTTTCCATGTAGGCCGCCTGCTCGGCTTCCACGAAATCGCGCTCGAATTCCAGGATATCTTCCGGATAGTAGAACTCGACGACATTGGTCGTCTTGTTCACATCGGTCGGAATCAATGTGCTCACCACCAACACATGGGGATACCACTCGACCATGATGTTGGG
>CALMXT010000211.1 GCA_937871125.1 uncultured Zoogloea sp.
TGCAGGTCGTCGCGCTTGGCGAAGGCCATGCTGTGGATGGCGAAGTCGAGCTTGCCGTACTTGGCGTCGATCTGGGCGAACACGTCGTCCATGATTTCGGGTTTGGTGACGTCGAGCAGCATGACATCTTCGACGCCCAGACGGCTGACGATGGGCTCGATGAAGGCCAGGGTCTTTTCGTTCTGGTAGGTGATGATGACCTTGGCGCCGGCTTCGACGCAGGCTTCGGCAACGCCGGTGGAGATCGACTTTTCGTTGGCGATGCCTGTGATGAGGCCGACTTTGCCTTCGAGACTGATGATGGGTTTCATTGTGAACTCCTTGGGGTTGGTAAAAATTACTGCACTGCAACATACGCTAAACGTAGAATAGTTCAACATTACTGTTACAGGCACCTATTGATTTAACGGTACGATTCCATACTTCCCCAGTCCGATTGTTGCGATGCATCAAAAAACGGCAGAAAACCAGCTTTGTCCGGGCGTCATTCCGGTCTATGTCTTCCTCGATTTCGACGGTGTGACCCACCCTTGGAGCGAGGCGGAGGACTTCCGCTGCCTGCCTGTGCTGGAGGCTGTGTTGCGGGACTATCCCGAGACGCGGGTGGTCATCGCTTCGGATTGGCGCACGCTGTTTTCGCTGCCCAAGCTGGTGGCGCGCTTCTCGGAGGACATCCGTCCGCGGGTGATCGACACCACGCCGGCGATCTTTCCGCGTTCGCCCAGCGAGCTTTACGGCCTGCGCGAGCGGGAGGCCCGTCAGTGGCTGGCGGCCAAGGCGCCGAACGCTTCGTGGGTGGCCATCGACGATGCGCCGGGCAATTGGCCGACGCGCAGCCAACTGGTGCTGACCGATTTCAAGCAGGGCTTCACCGAGGAAGACGCCGGCCGTCTGCGCCGCTTGCTGGACGGTTTCCGGGCCGGCAAGAATCCGTCGCAAGCGTCGGAGTAAACAAAAAAAGAGCGGGTTGAGCCGCTCTTTTTCTATCCGGAATCCACGATTTCAGAACTGCCGTGCGAGGGGCGATTCGTCCATCAGGGCGACCTGTTCGCGTAGCGCCAGGATCATGTCCTGCCAATAACGCGGGGTGTCGAACCAGCCGAAGGCGGCCGGGAACGCCGGATCGATCCAGCGCTTGGCGATCCAGCCGGCGTAGTGGATGAGGCGCAGGGTGCGCAGGGCTTCGACGAGGTGCAGGCTGGCCGGGTTGAAGTCGGCGAACTGTTCGTAGCCTTCGAGCACGTGGTCGAACTGGCGGGCCATCGCCTGCGCGTCGCCGGAAAGCAGCATCCACAGATCCTGAATCGCCGGGCCGTTGCGGGCGTCGTCGAAATCGACGAAATGGGGGCCGGCGTCGGTCCACAGCACATTGCCGCTGTGGACGTCGCCGTGCAGGCGGATCGACGGCAGGGCGCCGGCACGGTCGAAGCAGCGGCGCACGCCGTCGAGCGCCTGATTGACCACCGATAGCCAGGTGTCGCGCAGTTCCGGCGGCAGGAAGGGGCTTTTCAGGAGTTCGTCGCGGGGGGCTTCGCCGAAGTTCTGGATCGTCAGGTCCGGCCGGTGGACGAAGGGTTTTTGCGCGCCGATGGCGTGGATGCGTCCGAGAAAGCGTCCCAGCCAGCCGAGCACCGCCGGATCGTCGAGTTCCGGCGCCCGTCCGCCGCGGCGCGGAAAAAGCGCGATGCGGAAGCCTTGGTATTGGTGCAGCGTGCGGCCGTCGATGGCGATGGCCGGCACGGCGGGAATTTCGGCTTCGGCCAGTTCGGCCAGGAAGGCATGCTCTTCGAGGATCGCCTCGTCGCTCCAGCGCCCGGGGCGGTAGAACTTGGCGATCAGCGGGACGCTGTCCTCGATGCCGACCTGATAGACCCGGTTTTCGTAGCTGTTGAGCGTGAGCAGGCGGCCGTCGCAGAACAGGCCGCTGGCTTCGACCGCCGTCAGCACGAAATCCGGGGTCAGCGCCTCGAAGGGCGCGCTCACTGTTGGTTGTCCTCGCGAACGTAGGGCTCGTGGAGTTTGACCGGCGCAGCCTTGGCGGCGTGCTTGCTGCGCATGCGCAGGTTGAGCATTTCGACCAGCACCGAGAAGGCCATCGCCGAGTAGATGTAGCCCTTGGGGACGTGATTGCCGAAGGCGTCGGCCATGAGGACCACGCCGATGACCAGCAGGAAGGACAGGGCCAGCATCTTGACGGTGGGGTGGCGGGAGACGAACTCGCCGATGGGGCCGGAGGCGATCATCATCAGGCCGACCGAGGCGATCACCGCGGCGACCATCACCGGCAGGTTATTGACCATGCCGATGGCGGTGATGATCGAATCCAGCGAGAAGACGATGTCGATCAGGATGATCTGCACGATCACCGCGCCGAAGGTGGCCTGCACGGTGCTGGAGGCTTCGCCTTCTTCGCCTTCCATGAGTTGATGGACTTCCTGGGTGCTCTTCCAGACGAGGAACAGGCCGCCGCAGAGAAGGATCAGGTCGCGTCCGGAGAAGCCTCGGCCCATCACGGTGACCAGGGGTTCGGTCATGCCGGCCATCCACGAGAGCGCCGCCAGCAGCGCGATACGCATGAACATGGCAAGGAACAGGCCGAGCCGGCGGGCGAAGGCGCGCTTTTCCCGCGGCAGCTTGTCCACCAGGATGGAGATGAAGATGACGTTGTCGATACCCAGCACCAGCTCGAGGGCGGTGAGGGTGAAGAAGGCAATCAGCAGTTGCGGGTCGGTCAGGAATTCCATGGGTTTTCAGTGCGTTGTTGCGGGAGCGTGGGCCCGCCGGGGCGGGGCACGGAGCGCATGGTCGCACGAAACGCGGATGGATTGATGAGGCGGTGTGTCAGTGGCGGGTGGCGTAGGCGCGCATCCAGCGCTGCATGCGCGCCGCCGGCATGGGGCGGGCGATGCCGTGGCCCTGCACCAGATTGCAACCCAGCTTGAGGAGCGCTTGACGGTGGCGCGGGGTTTCGACGCCTTCGGCGATGACTTCCCGTTGGAAGGCGGCGGCGAGGCCGATCATGCCCTGCACGGTGGCGAAGTCGTCGGCGTCGTCGAGCATGTTGTGGATGATCGAGCGGTCGATCTTGATGCTGCGCACCGGCAGGCGCCGCAGACTGCTCATCGAGCCGTAGCCGGTGCCGAAGTCGTCGATGGCGAAACTGACCCCGAGTTCGTTGCAGGCGGTCATGATCGCGGCCACATGGGTGAGTTCGCCGAGGGTGGTGGATTCGAGCACTTCGAGCTGGAGCAGGCTCGGGTCGAGGCCGGGGTGGGCGGCCAGCACTTTGCGCAGATGGGGCACGAAATCCGGGTGACCGAGGTGGCGGGCCGAGATGTTGACGCTCATCCGGGTGGTGATGCCGCCGTTGCGCCAGGCGTCGAGTTGGGCGACGGCGGTGGCGAGAATCCAGTTGCCCAGGTCGATTTCGAAGCGCGATTCGCTGACCGTGGGCAGGAATTCGCCGGGCAGGCGCAGACCGAGGGTGGGGTGCTTCCAGCGGATCAGGGCTTCGACGCCGTTGAGGGAGTTGGTCCGGGTATCGACCTTGGGCTGGTAATGGAGCTCCAGTTCGCCGTGATAGAGGGCGGATTCGACGCGGGTCTGGGCGTCGCGATGGGCGCGCAGGCGGCGGTCGCGCTCCGGGTCGAAAAGGTGGAAGCCGTTGCGGCCGGCCTGTTTGGCCAGATACATGGCCTGGTCGGCATGGCGCAGCAGGGCGTCCGGATCGGAGCCGTCCAGGGGACACAGGGTGACGCCGATGCTGGCGGTGACGCTGATCTCGTGGCTGTCTATGGTCACGGGCTCGGCAATGCTGGCGAGCAGCCGGGCGAAGACCTGCTGGCATTCGTCGCTGTGTTCGAGACCGTTGTAGATCAGCGCGAATTCGTCGCCGCCCATCCGCGCCACGGTGTCGCCGGCGCGGGTGGAGGCTTGCAGGCGGCGTGCGATCTCGACCAGCAGGCGGTCGCCGATGTCGTGGCCGTAGGTGTCGTTCACCGGCTTGAAGCCGTCCAGATCGAGGTAGGCGACGGCGGCCAGGGTGTCGTTGCGCTCGGCCTGGGCGAGGGCCATCCGCATGCGGTCGGCGAGCAGGCTGCGGTTGGGCAGCTGGGTCAGGGTGTCGTGGTAGGCCAGGTGTTCGAGTTGACGCTGGTTTTCCTTGATGTCGGTGATGTCGGAGAACAGGCCGACGTAGTGGGTCGTCTGGCCGGCTTCGTTGCGCACCGCGGAGATGTTGCCGAGTTGGGCGTAGAGCTCGCCGTTTTTCTTGCGGTTCCAGGTTTCGCCCTGCCAGACGCCCTCGCGCCGCAGGGTGGACCATATTTCTTCGTAATACGCGGGCTCGTGGAGGCCGGAGCGCAGGATGCGGCTGTCCTGACCGATGACTTCGTCGCGGGTGTAGCCGGTGAGGGCGCAGAAGCTGTCGTTCACTTCCAGGATGCGGGCTTCCGGGTCGGTGATGATGATGCTTTCGCGGGCGTGGCGGAACACGCTGGCGGTGAGGCGCAGATAGTCTTCGGCGGCGACCCGGGTGGTGACGTCGTTGAGGGTGCCGGAGGTGCCGATCAGTTGGTTGTCGGCGTCGACGATGGCGCGCACGAAAAGGTCCAGCCAGCGTGCGCTGCCGTCGCGGCATTGCACGCGCAAGGTGGCGCTGCAGTGGTCGCGGGTGCGCTCGACGAGCGGCTTGAGGGCTTCGCGGCGGGCTTCCCGGTCGTCCGGGTGGAGGTAGTCGAGGAAGCTGTGGCCGATGGCTTCGTCCACCGCAATGCCGGTGATCTCGGTCCAGGCCGGGTTGAGAAGCTGCCAGCGGCCGCGTGCGTCGGTCTGGAAGATGACTTCGCGCACGCTGTCGAAGACTTGCTGGTAACGGGTCTGGCTGTCCATCAGCGCCTGGGTGGTGCTGCGCATGGCGCTGATGTCGGCGATGCTGCCGACCATCCGCAGGGGCCGGCCGTTGCGGTCGGATTCGACCACGTCGCCACGGTCGCGAACCCAGAGGGTATGACCGTCGGCGCGTCGCAGCCGGTATTCGCAGGTGTAGTGGCCCTCGCCGGCCAGACATGCCTCCAGAGCCTCTGCAACACGGCTGCGGTCGTCGGGGTGGATCAGCGGCAGCCAGGCGTCGGCGGCGTGGTTGAGCCAGCTGTCGTCGAGACCCAGCAGGGTGCACCAGTGCCGGTTGTGGCTGATCCGCCCGGTGAGCAGATCGTGGTCCCACACGCCTTCGCCGATGGTCGCCAGCACGTCGGCGAGTTGTTTCTGGCTGCGCAGGGCGGCCCGCTGTTCGCGCACGCGCTCGCTGATGTCGCACGAGAAGCCGAGGGTGCCGATGATCTGCCCGTCATGGCCGCGGACCGGCGCCTTGTAGGTTTCGAACCACTGGGCGGTGTCGCCGTCGGCGATCTGTTCGATCTTGGTGCGCGGCACCCCGGTGGCGATCACTTCGACGTCTTCGGCCCGGTAGGCGGCGGCGTGTTCCGGCGGCCAGATGTCGAGGTCGGTCTTGCCGATGACGGCCAGCGGCGAGCTCTGGCCGCAGGATTCGGCGAAGCTGCGATTGACGATCAGGAAGCGGCCGTCCCTGTCTTTCAGCCACAGGAGCAGCGGCAGGCCGTTGATCAGCGTATCGGTGCCGATGGCTTCGGCGGCGTCGGGGGCGCTGTCGTCGAGTTCGAGCCGGGAAATCGGCGTCGTGCCGGGGAGTCCGGCCTGCCAGGCCTTGAGCAGGGTCTGGGCGCCGAGAAATTTTCGGTCCGGCCCTTCCTCGCCCACGGCAACGGAGGCGAGACCCTGGGTGAGCAGGCAGGAGAGGGCGTCGAGCAGGGTGCAGTCCGGCGACAGGGGCGCTGCGGCATGGTGCGACGAATCCGGGGTTGGGCGGTCTGACGTCATCCTGATCTGTGAGTAATGGCTGTTTTGCTCGATGGTGCCCGGGCTGCGCCGCGTTGCCAAGGAAGGAAGTCCCACCCGGAAGGGCTCGAAAGGCCGCGGACGCGGGTGAAACGGTGATATTTCATGGTCGATGTGAGGCGGGGTGTGACAAAACACCGGGCGCTACGTTTCGGCGCAACGCCCGGTGTCTTTCCGGCTGCCGGATCGTAGGGGCTTCAGCCCGGTTTGCCGTCGGCCCGGCGAGTCAGGTAGAGCGGCACGAGGCGAACTGCCCACGGAATGAAAACCGCCAGCCAGCCGAGGCCGGCAATGGCCAGCAGGACCGGCTGGCCGACGGGCAGCAGATCGGCCAGCACGCGCACGGTCGCCACGGCGTGCAGCCCGAGGGCGAGCAGCCAGGTGAGCCGGTCGGCCACCAGCGGCCGGCCGGAATGGCCGAGGGTGACGCGGGAGGCCATCGCCAGCGTCATGGTTGCGAAGTAGCCCACCGCCAGCGCGTGCAGCGGGGCAAGGCCGAGGGCTTCGATCCCCGCCAGGTGCAGCAGGCTCTGTACGCCGCTGAGCAGCCAGGCCACCCCCAGCCACAGGAAGCCGAGGTGGAGCATGGCCAGCAGGCGCACTTCGAAGCTGCGTCGCAACTGCCACCTCCAGCTCAGCCAGAAGGCCGTTCCGGCGGCCAGCAGATCGGCCGGCCAGGCCCACGCGCCGACGTCGGCCATCGCCAGCGCACCGTGGGCAAAGCTGGCGCCGACCAGCACGCGCAGAGTCCAGTCGGGGCGCACCACTTCGTATCTGGGCAGCGCCGAGCTGGAGAAGAACGGGATCATGCGGTGGCTCACCACCATGAAGATCGGCGCCAGCAGCCACCACACGCCGATCGTCAGGCCGATGCGCGCGGCCAGCGGGGCGCCGTCCACCGCAAAGACGATCCATGCGACAAGGCCCAGACCGCCCGCGCCGAGGGCGCACCAGGCGGTGCCCGGATGCAGGCGGGGCGCGCCCGGCTTGAAAGCCACCGGGAACAGCAGGCGGGCCGCCAGCACCCAGCCTGTCAGCACCAGCGCGAGGCCCGTTGCGAGCACGGCAGGCAGGGCGACCAGCAGGCCGGCATCGAAGATCAGCCAGCCGCCGCACAGGAGCAGCCAGGGCCGCCGGGCTGCGCTGCCGGGGGTGTCCGGCAGACCTTGCCAGCGCGGCATGGCCGTCATCAGAAAGCCGAAGATGAAGAACGGAAAGGTGCCGTATGCCGCCCACAGACCATGCACCCAGGCTGGTGGCCACGGCCAGACCGGCCCGCTGGTCAGGCCCGTGCGGGCCAGCAGTTCCCAGGCCCACGGTGCGAAGGCAAGGATCATCTGTACCACGCCGGCCAGGAACATCGGCCGGTGCGGTGCGGCGAAGAGGATGGCCAGCCGCGAAAGCGGCGGATCGGCGGGAGGTGGGGCGGTCGGACGGCGGATGGACTGGAGCTGGATCGGTTTTTCCATGATGGCGCAGGGGTTTTGCGGTGAACGGCGGGATGGATACGGGAGGGGCGGGGGAGGTTAGAATCCAGGCTTGTCGGCACCTGGCCGGAATTGAAAGTCAGCCCCATGTCCACCGAGAAGATCGATATCCCCGGCCTGTTGAGCCGCATGCCCTTGTTCGGTGCGCTGTCGCCGGAAGACCTGGCCCACATGGCGGCCGCCACCCGCGAGAAGCGCCTGCAGAAGGGCGAGCGTCTGTTCCAGCGGGGCGAATTGCCGAAAGGTTTCTTTCTGGTGGTGTGGGGGCAGGTCAAGCTGGCCTTCACTTCGGCCCAGGGCAACGAGAAGGTGGTCGAAATCCTCGGGCCGCTGCAGAGCTTCGGCGAGGCGGTGATGTTCCTCGACCAGCCTTATCCGGTGCTCGGCGAGGCGCTCTCCGACACCTTGCTGCTGCACATCGGCTCCGCGGCGGTGTTCGGCCAGATCGAACAGGACCCGCGTTTTGCGCGCAAGCTGCTGGCGGGCATGTCGATCCGCCTGCATTCGATGGTGCGGGACGTGGAGTCTTACGCCCTGCGCTCGTCCACCCAGCGCGTCATCGGCTACCTGCTGCAACTGGCCGAAAGCACGCCGTGTTTGGCGGGCGGGCGTCAAGAGGTGGAACTGCCGACCAGCAAGCAGGTGATTGCCTCGCGTCTGAGCCTGACTCCGGAAACCCTGTCGCGCATCTTTCATGAGCTTTCCGACGGCGGCCTCATCTCGGTGCAGGGCAAGCATATCGTCATCCACGACGCGGCCAAGCTGGCGGAGCACGATTAAGCGCTTGTCCGTGGATAAACCGCCGCGGTATCGGCGACGATTCGGCCTCAGGCCGCCGCCGCGTGGCGGATGTGGATATGGAATTCGCCGGCGTCGTTGGTTTCGGTGCGGTGAGCGTAGCCGTTGCGGCGCAGGATGTCGTAGAGCGGCCCCGGCTCCCGGTACAGCATGAGGATTACTTCGCCGTCCGGCGGCAGCGTGTCCAGGGCTTCGAGGGTCAGGTTGAGGGGTTCCGGCGGCATCAGGCCGCGGGCATCGACAATGACGGGGGCGAGCGGTTCGGTCATGGCAGGAGTCTCTGTTGATGGCGCCAGTGGGTGGAGATTGCGTCAGATTGATCCAAGCGCGGGCCGTCAACCTTGAGCCCGGTCAAGCGGGACGGGCGAGCCCGTGGTGTGAGGCGCATACGGCGGCCGGGAATGGATGATAAATTCCGCGCCATGCTAAATAAGATGCAATCGTGAAGGAAGGTTCGGCACTGCTCGTCGCGCTGGCGGTCGCGGCGGGCGTGGCCTATTGGTCCGACCACTACCGGATAAGCGGCTGGGGCCCCACTCCGCCCACGGAAGGCCCGTTTCCGTATGAGAGCTCGGCTGCTCCGGGGCATGCGCCGGCCCGCGAGCAGCCTGCCCGCGAGAAGCTGGAGGTGCATGAAGATCAAGCCGGCAAGGCGGGCTTGTGCGCGGAATTGCTGGAAGTCATCCAGGGGGTGGATGCGGCCTTGCTGAGCCCCCAGTCGCCCGCCGCCGCCGAGCAGCTCACCAACCGTCGCCGGGCCTATGTCGAGAAGCGGATCGCGCTGGGGTGCTGAGCGGGCGCGGCGGATCGATGCGCGCGATCAGTGGCTGGTGCCTTCCGAGCGCTGGATCTTGTTGAACAGGTTGTACTTGCCGATCGGCTTCGAGGCTGGCAGGCGCTTGATTTCCTTGAAAGTGTTGGCGTCCAGGAAGATCAGCGCGCCATCCTTTTCCATCAGGCTGGCGATCACGTAACGGCCGTAGCGGTCGAATTCCACGTGGGCGAAGGTCTTGCCCGGTTCGGGGCGCACCTGCGCCACGACCTTCAGGCTCTGCTTGTCGATCACCTGCAGGGTGTCCCGGGCGGTGGGGCTCATCATCGAATCGACCCAGGCGTAAGAGCTGTTTTCGTGGCTGCGCAGGAAGAAGCCGGGGCCGAGCGTCGGGATCGTCGCGACGGTCTGCCAGCTCTGCATGTCGATCACGCTGACCTGGGCATCCTTCAGATTGGTGCTGGCCACCACCCGACGGCCGTCCCGCAGCCATGAAATGCCCGAGCCCAGGTGGGGCATGCCGGGCAAATCCAGTGTGGAAATGGCCCGGCGCACGTCCAGATTGACCACTTGCCCGCGGCCCTCGCGGCTGGCGCCGACCAGATTGTCGTAGTTCTGGGTGAAGAAGAAGTCGTCCAGCGGCACTTCCAGCACGGTGCGGCGCGGGTTGAGAAAGCCCGGCGTGGCGATGGCCTCGCCCATCTTGTAGTCGTGCACATAGCCGTCATGGAAGGGCTTGGCGGCCGGGTCGTAGGAGACTTCCCAGATTTCCGGCAGATCCTTCAGGCCGGCAATGAAGCTCTTGCGCGGCGCGGCGTCGTACACCGCCGAGATGCGCGAGCCGGCGTCGCCTTTCAGGTTGCTGCCGGGGATCACCTTGAGCAGCTTCAAATCCGCGTCGAAGATCGTCAGGTTGCCGGGCAGGTAGTTGGCGACCGCCACGAAGCGTCCGTCGCTGGATACCGCGGCGTTGCGGGTGTTGATGCCGGCGCGGACTTCGGCGACGACCTTCAGGTTCCAGATGTCGAACTTGCTCACCCAGCCGTCCCGCGAGGCGAAGAACACGTA